>JAFTEV010000011.1 GCA_017453465.1 Bacteroidaceae bacterium
ACAGCAGGAACAGACGCAGGGGATACAGCTGTCACTCTTCGAGAGGGGGCCTGTTTTTGAAAATCAAAAGACACTTGCCTATTTATCGGCAGTTTCTGATGGTGATTGAGTCAAATGGAAATTTTATCGGACAGCAATAGTTTAATTATAAATGCAGAACTTAGCGCAAATAAAATGGGGCTTCATTGGCTGCGGCGAAGTGACCGAGCGGAAGAGCGGCCCGGCCTTCAGCCAGGTGGAAGGCTCTGAGGTGGTGGCCGTGATGAGCCGCAACAGGGACAAGGCGCAGTCCTATGCCCAGCGGCACGGCATACCCCGCAGCTACACCGACCCACAGGCCCTCATCAGCGACCCCGAAGTGAACGCCATCTACATAGCCACGCCGCCCTCGTCGCACGCCACCTACGCAATCATGGCCATGCGTGCCGGAAAGCCCTGCTACGTGGAGAAACCGCTGGCTCGGAGCTATGAGGAATGTGTGCGCGTGAACCGCATTTCGGAGCTGACCCAGATTCCCTGCTACGTGGCCTACTACCGCCGCTACCTGCCCTACTTCCAGAAGGTGAAGCAGCTGGCCCACTCCGGGCAGATTGGCCGTCTACTCTCGGTGCAGGTGCAGTTCCACGTGCCGCCACGCGAACTCGACACGGCCAGCGGAGCCGAAATGCCCTGGCGACTGCAACCCGAAGTGGCGGGCGGCGGGGGCTACTTCTACGACCTGGCCAGCCATCAGCTCGACCTGCTGCAATATATGTTCGGTGTCATCATCGAGGCCGAAGGCTTCTGCCGCAACATGGGGGGCTTGTACAAAGTGGAAGACACGTTCAATGCGTGCTTCCGTTTCGACAGCGAGATTACAGGCTCGGCCTCGTGGTGCTTCGTGGCCCACAAGTCGGCACGCAAGGACCGCATCCTGCTCGTGGGCGACAAGGGCACCATCACTTTCTCCGTCTTCGACTACAAGCCCATCAAGCTCTACACGGAACAGGGCATCGAGCTGTTCGACATCCCCAACCCGCCCCACGTGCAGCTGCCCCTCATCCAGAACGTGGTGAAGGCCCTGCAGGGCGTGGAGAAGTGCGACTGCGACAGCTTCAGTGCCACACCCACCAACTGGGTCATGGACCGCATCCTGGGCAGGTTCTGAACATACACCCCCTACTGAGCGCACGAAGCATGAAATCCGTGTTGAAAGCCTACCTATATTATATTAAAGTCATCGCCCTGTTCCTGCTGCTGCCGGCCACAGCCCAGGCCCAGGCCGACTCGCTGCGTGCGCAGCGCAAGCCCTTCTTTCCGCGCCTGCTGAACGGAATCACCGAGTTCTTCATGGGGTGCGACACCAACTACATCACACCCCAGAAGTACCAGTTCACCACACAGGCCGAACTGAGCTACTGGCACGACTTCTACCGCCTGCGCTCCTCCGAGACGGGCAACACGATGACCATCCAGTCGGTGCCCTCCGTGGTGCTGGGCGGATACATCTACTACAGCATCCTGGGCTACGGCATCTCGTGGAACCTGGGCGACATAGGCAAACCCAAGGGACAGACCAACGGCACCTCCATGCGGCAGGGCCTCGTGCTGAACACCGCCAAAATCTTCGCCGAAGTCTATACCTACACGTCGGGCAAATCGGCACGCATCACACAGCTGACAAACTTCAACTTCAAGGGCTACGACCGCTCCTTCACGGGACTGAACTCCAAGGTCTTCGGCCTGCAAGCCTTCTACATCTTCAACAACCGCCACTTCTCCTGGCCGGCGGCCTATGGCGAAAACGCCGTGCAGCGGCGCAGCTGCGGCAGCTGGAACCTGGGATTCCAGTACAACCACCAGACGGTCACCTTCAACGACGAAGAGCTGCCCGACTACCTGAAGCCCACCATGGACCCCACCCTGCTCTTCAACCGCGTGGACTACAACGACTACTCCGTCAGCATCGGCTACAGCTTCAACTGGGTGCCGCGCCGCAACCTGCTCCTGGCCATCTCGCTGCAGCCCTCCGTGGGCTACCGCTGCTCGAACATCGAGGAGGCCAACCAGAAGCACAACATCCTGAACAACGTCTCGACCGACCTCACCACACGGGCCTCCGTCGTGTGGAACAACACAAAGATGTTCTCCGGACTCATCCTGGAACTCCACACCTACTCCTACCGCCGCGAGAAGTTCGGCCTGACCAACACCTACGGCACGCTGAAACTGGTGGTCGGATTCAATTTCCTCAGAAAAAAACAATAACACACACCTATAAAAAGAAAAGAACTATGAACTACGGATTTGTAAAAGTGGCCACGGCCATCCCCAGCCTGCAAGTGGCCGACGTCACCTACAACGAGCGGCAGATAGAGAGCCTCGTGGTGCAGGCCGAGGGCAAAGGAGCCGAAATCATCTGCCTGCCCGAACTCAGCCTGTGCGGATACACCTGCGCCGACCTCTTCGGCCAGCAACTGCTCATCGACGGATGCGAGTCGGCCCTCTTCCAGCTGCTCGACATCACACGCTCACTGCGCATCATCGCCATCGTCGGTATGCCCGTGCAGGTGGGCGGACTGCTCTTCAACACAGCCGTAGTCGTCCAGGGCGGCAAGATACTCGGCATCGTGCCCAAGACCTACCTGCCCAACTACAAGGAGTTCTATGAGAAACGCTGGTTTGCACCCGCCACGGCACTGACCCAGCAGGAGTGCCACCTCTGCGGACAAGCCGTGCCCATCGGCTCCAACCTGCTGTTCCACTCGGCGGGCTGCTGCTTCGGCATCGAACTCTGCGAAGACCTCTGGGCCCCCGTCCCGCCCAGCACACGCCACACACTGGCCGGAGCCGAAATCATCTTCAACCTGAGTGCCACCAACGAACTCATCTGCAAGCACCAGTACCTCACCACCCTCATCGCCCAGCAGTCGGCACGCTGTCTCTGCGGCTACGTCTATGCCTCGTGCGGCTATGGCGAATCCACACAAGACCTCGTCTTCGCCGGCAACGCCCTCATCTACGAGAACGGCACCTGTCTGGCCCGCAGCCAGCGGTTCAGCCTCGGCGAACAGCTCATCATCAGCGAAATCGACGTAGAACGCCTGGACACCGAGCGGCGCACCAACACCACCTTTGCCGACGCTGTGCCGGGCGCAGGACTGCCCTCCGCGCCCCACGTCCACATCCACGCCCAGCCCGTCACGCCAGCCTACGACTTCCAGCTCACCCGCTGGGTCAACCCCCACCCCTTCGTCCCCGGCGGAAGCGAACTGCAGGAACGCTGCCAGGAGATATTCGCCATCCAGACCTCAGCCCTGGCCAAGCGCATCCAGCACACAGGCGCAAAGACCGTCGTAGTGGGCATCAGCGGCGGACTCGACTCCACGCTGGCCCTGCTCGTCTGCGTCAAGACCATGGACCTGCTGAAACGTCCGCGCACCGACATCGTGGGCATCACCATGCCCGGCTTCGGCACCACCGACCGCACCTACACCAACGCCCTCACCCTGATGCAGACACTGGGCATCACCATCCGCGAAATCAGCATACGCGAAGCCTGTCTGCAGCACTTCCGGGACATCGGCCACAGCCCCAGCGTGCACGACGTGACCTACGAGAACGCACAGGCACGCGAGCGCACCCAAATCCTCATGGACGTGGCCAACCAGCTCAACGGCTTCGTCGTGGGCACGGGCGACCTCTCCGAACTGGCCCTGGGCTGGGCCACCTACAACGCCGACCACATGTCGAACTACGGAGTCAACTGCTCCATACCGAAGACCCTCGTGCGCTACCTCGTCTCCTGGGTGGCACACACCAGCATCGACCCGGAGGCAAAGGACACCCTGCTCGACATCATCGACACCCCCATCTCGCCCGAACTCATCCCCGCCGACAAGGACGGCAACATACAGCAGAAGACCGAAGACCTCGTGGGTCCCTACGAGCTGCACGACTTCTTCCTCTACAACTTCCTGCGCCTGGGCTTCAGCCCAAAGAAAATCTACTACCTGGCCCAGCAAGCCTTCATCCACCAGGACAACAGCCAGCTCGACGCTACGTTTGCCGACAAGGGCGACACCATCCTGCGCGGCATGGCCGTGGGCAGCTACGACGAGCAGACCATCCTGCGCTGGCTCAAGACCTTCTGCCGCCGCTTCTTCACCCAGCAATTCAAGCGCAGCTGCCTGCCCGACGGACCCAAGGTGGGCAGTGTCAGCCTCTCGCCCCGTGGCGACTGGCGTATGCCCAGCGACGCCAGCTACCAGATGTGGCTGAAGGAACTGGACGGAGAAATGTAACAGGATTGTAACACAGTTCATGCCAACCGTCTCAGGCATATTCCATAATTTTGCAGCAAAAAAACAGAAAAGCCTATGGATTCCACCCACGACATTCTGATGCTGGTCTTCCGGCTGCTCGGCTCACTGGCTCTGCTCGTGTTCGGCATGAAGCAGATGAGCGACACCCTGCAGAAAATGGCAGGCCCACAGCTGCGCCACGTCCTCGGACGCATGACCACCAACCGCTTCACAGGGATGCTCACCGGCATCCTCGTCACAGCCACCGTGCAAAGCTCCACGGCCACCACGGTGATGACCGTCTCCTTCGTCAACGCCGGACTGCTCACCCTGGCACAGGCCATCAGCGTCATCATGGGAGCCAACATCGGCACCACACTGACGGCCTGGATCATGTCGGCAGGCTTCTCGTTCAACATCACCGACTTCGTCTGGCCCGCCTTCATCATCGCCATGCTGCTCATCTACAAGAAGCGGAACGAAAACATCGGCGACTTCCTCTTCGGCATCGCCTTCATGTTCCTCGGCCTCGGCACCCTGCGCCAGACGGGTGTGGACATGCGACTGGGCGAACAGGAAGCCGTGCTCAATTTCTTCGCCTCGTTCAACCCCGACAGCTTCACCACCACCCTGCTCTTCCTCCTCATCGGCGGCGTGCTCACCATGTGCGTACAGTCGTCCGCAGCAGTCATGGCCATCACCATGATACTCTGCTCCAGCGGCGCACTGCCCATCTACCAGGGCATCGCACTCGTCATGGGCGAAAACATCGGCACCACCGTCACCTCCAACCTGGCAGCTATGACAGCCTCCACACAGGCACGCCGAGCCGCCTTCGCACACATGTTCTTCAACCTCTTCGGCGTGTGCTGGATTCTCACCGTCTTCCACCCCTTCATCGACGGCGTGTGCCAGCTCGTGGGCTACGACTCCACACTGACCAAGGAGGCTGCTGGTGAGGCCGCATTCCTGGCCAACGCCGCCAAGCTGAGCGTAGTGCTGGCAGCCTTCCACACCTGCTTCAACGTGGCCAACACCTTCATCCTCATCTGGTTCATTCCGCAGATAGAACGCATCGTTTGCTACGTCATCAAGGGTCGGCAGACGGGCAGCAGCGACGAGGCCGAAGAGCCCATGCGCCTGCAGTACATCGACGGCGGACTCATCCACACGCCCGAAATCGCCGTCCTGCAGGCACAGAAGGAAGTGGCCCTCTTTGCCCAGCGCATCCAGCGCATGTTCGGCATGGTGCAGAGCCTCTTCACCGAGCAGAACGACGAAACCTTTGCCAAGACCTTCTCGCGCATCGAGAAGTATGAAGGCATCAGCGACCGCATGGAAATCGAGATTGCCCAATACCTGGAACAGGTGAGCCAGGCCCACCTCTCCGACGACACCAAGGCCAAGATACGCGCCATGATGAAGCAGGTAAGCGAAATAGAGAGCATCGGCGACGCCTGCTACAACCTCTCGCGCACGCTCAACCGCAAGCACGACCAGCAAAAGCAGTTCACCGAAGAGCAGACACAGGCCCTCCACCAGATGATGCAACTCGTGGACAGCGCACTCACCCAGATGAACCGCGTCATCGGCGGACGGCGCGAAGACTTCGACATGAAGGAGACCTTCCGTCTGGAGAACGAAATCAACGCACTGCGCGACAAGCTGAAGACCAGCAACATTGCCGCCATCAACAACCACCAGTACGACTACGCCCTGGGCACCCTCTTTGCCGACCTCGTCAACGAAAACGAGAAGCTGGGCGACTACATCGTGAACGTCGTAGAGGCGCGGTTTGGAAAATAATGCGTAACTTTGCCCAAAAAACAGACAGACACACACACCATGAAACGAATACTTGTAGTTGACGATGAGCCTGACCTATGCGACATACTCCGTTTCAACCTCCAGGCAGCAGGCTACGAGGTTGAAACGGCACGCTCGGCTGAAGAAGCCCTGAACAAGAACCTCACGGAGTTTGACCTCCTGCTGCTCGACGTAATGCTCGGCGGCATGTCGGGCTTCGACCTGGCCCACCAGCTGAAGGCCAACCCGCAGACAGCCCACCTGCCCATCATCTTCCTCACCGCACTCGACTCGGAAGAAAACACTCTGCAGGGCTTCCGCCTCGGAGCCGACGACTACGTGACCAAACCATTCTCTATCAGAGAAGTGCTCGCCCGCGTGAAAGCCGTGCTCACCCGCGCAGCCACGGCAGAAACGCCCCAAACACTCAGCTACGAAGGACTAACCATGAATCACACAGACCGCTCGGTCAACATCGACGGCACGGACGTACCCTTCACCCGCACAGAATTTGACCTGCTCTGGACCCTCCTCAGTCAGCGAGGAAAAGTCTTCTCGCGTCAGGAACTCATCGACCAGGCATGGCCCCCCGGCGTGATTGTTACCGACCGTACCGTCGATGTAAACATTACCCGCGTGCGCAAAAAAGTAGGCCGCTACGCCCTCTGCATCGTCACCCGCCAGGGCTACGGCTACTACTTCTGCCTGAGCTGATGAGAATCTCTGTGTTCAAAACCAGATATGAATTAACCTATGTCCGAAGGCCGTAAAATGTTTCTCAGCGTGATGGCCATCTTCGCCACCTACGCCATCATCTTCATCCTCTTCGAAGACTACGACCGCAACTTCCTCCAGCCCTTCGAGGAAGCCAGCGACTGGCACCTGCTCCTCTTTACCATCATCGTCATGAGCGGCCTCGCCCTCCTGCTCCACCGCTACGCCCACCAGATGGACGAGCGAATCAGCCGCGAACAGGCAGCCAAGGAAAACCGCGTGCGCCGCGAACTCACCCAGAACATTGCCCACGAACTGAAGACACCCGTGGCCAGCATCCTGGGCTACACCGAAACCCTGCTGGCCAACCCCGACATCACACCCGAACAGCAGCAGCAATTCGTCCGACGCACCCACGACCAGGCCCAACGACTCACAGCCCTCCTGCAAGACGTGTCCACCCTCAACCGCATGGACTACGCACCCGAACAACTCACCATGCAACCAGAAAACGTGTCGAGGCTCGTGGCCGAAATCGTCAGCGAAACCACCCACACCGTCCAGGCACACAACATGACCCTCAAGAACTGCCTACCCGAAGACATCATCCTCCCCGGCAACTACTCCCTCCTCTACAGCATCTTCCGCAACCTCATCGACAACGCCGTCAACTACGCCGGCACAGGCACCACCATCGAAATCTCCGCAGAAGAACAACCCACCCACTGGCACTTCACCTTCAGCGACACAGGCGGAGGCATCGCCCCCCAGCACCTGCCCCGCATCTTCGAGCGATTCTACCGCATCGACAAAGGCCGCAGCCGCGCCCTCGGAGGCACCGGCCTCGGCCTCGCCATCGTCAAGAACGCCGTCCTGCTCCACGACGGCACCATCACCGCACATTCCGCACCCGAAGGCGGCCTCCAGTTCCACTTCACCCTGAAAAAACGCTGACATCCCTGACACAATAAAAAACCGCCGGGCAGTCTGGAAAAAAGACCACCCAGCGGTACAAATCATTTACTGCGCACAATCATCACAAAGAAACTGCAAGGCTAACCCTCCGAGGAGTCATCATCCTCCACAATCACCGTGTCGAACTTCACGTCGTCCATCTCGTCGCGCAGCTTCGAGCTGGCACGGAACACCATCCTGCGGGTCTTGATGAGGTCAGTGGACAAGTCATCCTTATTCTCCACCGACTTGCAGCTGATGCTGAACTTCAGCGTCCCCAGGTCGCCCAGCTGCACACTGTGTCCGTTCAGAGCCAGCTGGCGGATTTCCTGCATCATCGCCTCGAATGTGGCCTTCAGCATCGCCTTGCTCACACCCGTGTCTGCCGAAGCATGGCTGAGCAGCTCGTCAGTGCCGATGGTGTTGTAGCGCACGGCACGTGTCACGTAAGCCACCTTCTTGTTGAAACCAATCTTTCTCTTCTTCGCGTTCAATACAATTGTTCCCATAACAATTCTTAAATTTTAACAGTTGATAAAATAACATTAAACATTCACCTGTATCTGAAAAGTTCCGTTCCACGGGCAACCTACCAAACTGATTTCGCGACGTTTCAGTCCCTCAGTCACTCCCCTTCACTTCCCCTCTCATTTACGCTACAAAGTTACGAATTTCTGCTGTAACCACCAAACATTTCCCCAAGTTTTTTACAGGGAAACCGAAACTTTTTTCAACTTTTTCCACCGCCCCCTTGTCCGTCTTAAATCTTTTCAGTACCTTTGCCCCCAAACAAGACAACTGCCCCATGAAATACGAAGAAAACGCACCCGAAGAGAGCTGCATGGCCAGCGAACCTGTGATGAGTATGCACCTCGCACAGCAGCTTAACTTTTTCGACCGCCACTACAACCCAGACTTCAGCCCCGAAAATGTGCTGGAATGGGAAGAAGCCGAGGCGATTTTGGAAGAACGTATCCACCAGATGTTCCATGAAAAAGAAACCGACCTTTCCATCGCCTGAATACGTCGATGAACTCACAGAACTGGTGGAAACACTCGTCAGTAAGGGTTACTTCTCTGCTGAAAGGTACGCGCAGGCATACGTGAAGAAGCTGAACAAATATGCCCGCACTCATGCTGCCATAGCGCCAAGAAAACCCGTCCCAGACGTATTCGACCGTTATGGCCATCGGTTGACTTACTTCACCTACACCCCCTCAACACACACCACATGGTACATCTTCCTTGAAGAAACAGACACCGTTTACGTGCTCCGTCACATCACCAACAACCACATTGCAGGACAGTATTTTAACACCTGAGCGTTTGAAGCGATATATTCCAGTGCAATCATAAACTGGTCGTCCAGGGGGCTTGTTGCTCTCTAAAAGTTTTCCAAAACGTGCAACTTTCAACAAAAATTGGGGGAGAAAGTTTGCACGTTTTGGAATTTTTGTGTAGCTTTGCAGCCGAGAAAGTTCCCCTTCCCGCTGGACGGAAGAGGAAATTCTAAAAATACTTTAATTTTAGTAAAAACACAAACACAAGATATTGAAGCCAAGCGAACTACATAGTACGCTGAGCTGGAATGTAAGCAATGAGAAAAGTTCTTTTCAGCCGATGAGCCTGGAGCAGGAAGTGCACCGGGCTTTGGATGCTGCGATGAGCCAGTACAGGGACAAGCTGGCCGAGGAGAACAGGCGGCTGAGGCGGGAGCTGGAGGAGAAGAACAGGCTCATCAATACGCTGATGGAGGTGCTGAAGGCACAGGACAAGGGCGAGGCTTTCCGGCTGGCTGTAAGCATGGCGGAGCGGAACACCTCGGTCGCAGGCCCTGCCGCAGACGTGGGGGCGCAGGATGTCAGCTGCCCGGAAGAATTTACCCAGACGCTGTGCATCCCGTCTGACTTCGGCATCCTGAAGGTGCGTGTGCAGGGCATCAGGGACATGTTCCACAACAATGCCGACATCGCCATCTGCGAGCAGGTGTTTGCCGCCCACGGGGTCATCCGCAGCAACCACCGCCACAAGGATTTCGTCCTGCTGATGCAGGCATTTGGCATCGTGGCGAAGGAGGTGACACAAAAGGAGTTGAAGCGGATGATAAAGTGCATTGTCAGCAAAATAGCCTCCATCCACGGAGTTGCAAAGGAACGCTACAAGGGCTGGGACAGCAGCGACGACCAGCGCAAGGCCAGGAAGATGGCGCAGGTTCTGCCCGAAAAGTACACCTACATGTCCACATGACAAAGGCTGGATATGGCTGGCCCTAAAGTTAGACAATGGCTGGTTATGGCTGGCAGTACTTGGACGCAAAACTGGTAGTCGCTGGACTTTTTCCTTTTTCCACAATTTTTTTTGGTGCACACGCCAGTGCACGGCTAACTTTGCAGACAGAATTCGAGACCGAATCGCTGTCTGCCGTTTTTTTGTGCAGACGAAACTGAGCACGGGATTCGGACGACCCGAAGGTCAACCTCTCAAGACCAAGAGGGCGAGTGCGAGAGAGGGCCACTAAATTCTGATAAAAACACAATGAACAAGGATTTAGAGAAAGGAAAACAAAGCAGCACGGCTGAGGAGATGGAGCGGCTGGTGCTGGAGTCGGAAACTATGCCCACGGTGCAGCAGGAGGCCGAGCGAGCCTTCAGGGAGGAGGTGATGGCCAGGCGGCTGAGCCTGGCAACGCCCTATCCGCCGGAGGTGTGTCTGCTGAGCGTGGACGACGTGCCGCTGTTGGCCAAGGGCGACCTGAGTGCCATCAAGGCGAAGCAGAAGCAGGGCAAGACGACGGCCATCTGCCTCATGGTGGCAGCCATGGTGGGTGGCCAGTGGGGACGGCTGCGCGGGTTGCAGGAGGGCTGCAAGGTGCTCCTCATCGACACGGAGCAGAAGGCGCAGGACTCGCAGCTGGTGTACCGCCGTGTGGTGCAGCTGGCCGGACGGCCCGAAGTGGACGACTACAGCCGCCTGCAGGTCTATACGTTCCGCACGATGGAGATGGAGCAGATGTTGCAGGCCATCGAGCTGCTGGTGCGCCAGGAGCGGCCCGACGTGGTGCTGATTGACGGCATCGTTGACCTCATCCACAACTTTAACGAAGTGGAGGAAAGTCAGCAGGTAATCAAGGAGTTGATAAAGCTGGCTTCGGCAGACTATTCGGGGCAGGACGTGGCCATTGTCTGTGTGCTGCACGAGAACAAGTTGCAGGAGGACAAGAACATGCGCGGACACCTGGGCACCATGCTCTCGCAGAAGGCGGGCATCGTGCTGGAGTGCGTGAAGCGCGACGATGTGTTCACGGTGCGCTGCAGCGACAGCCGTCACCAGCCGGTGCCGGAGTGGTCGTTCCTGTACGACCGCGAGGGTCAGGTGGTGAATGCCGACGAGGTGCGTGCCGAGCGGCTGGAGGCCGAGCGCGAACTGCGCCGCCAGCTGGCCGAGCAGCGGCAGCAGGAGCAGCGGGACGAGAAGTTCATTTTGCTGAAAAAAATTGTCAAAAAGGAAGGCGGGTGTATTTTGCGTCAAAAGCTGGCAGAAAAGTATGCCGAAAAACAGGGCGTAAAGAAAGACACAGCCTACTATTACCTCAGGCATTTTGTTGAAAAAGAGCTACTTTTTTTTGACGGCAAATTTATTCGTCTGGAACGGCCAGTTGAAAACCAGCTAAAATTCAGTGATACAGAAGATTAAGTTTGGCCAGGGATAAAATTTAGGCGAGCCGAATCAGTTGAACGCAACCATATAGGGAAGCGTTCCACTGATTCCGCCGGCTGAATCCCCCGATTTTTTACACTTGAAACAACCAAAAAATTGAACGTTTCGGATGGAAGAATCCACCGCTTGGCGCGGCTTAAAAAAAATGATTATCCGCAAAAATACCACCAATGTTTTTTTCAACACGAATTACACGAAACTTCACGAAAGCGTTGCGGCATGTGTTCATCTCACGAAGCACCTCGACGGTGACGAACCACACGAAACCATCCGGCGGGCTTCGTGAAATTCGTAGCACCGCCCAAGGTGCTCCTTCGTGTAATATGAATGTTTCGTGAAGTTTCGTGTAATTCGTGTTGAAAAAAAATAACCTTCGTGTCGAAAAAAGTGTTGGTGGTACGATTGCGGATAATCATATAAAAAAAACAAGAAAAAACCCAAAAAAAACAAGAAAAAACATGACAATGATGAAGAGAAAGGACAATGATGAAGAGAGGAACATGCAGTTAAACACCGGCCTGCGGGCTAAAGGCTCTTGTTTTTTCTTGTTTTTTCTTGTTTTCTTTGGTTTTTTCTTGTTTTTCTTCAGACGCGCCGAGCGTAAAACACATCCAAAAATTAAGTAGAATTGACATGAGAAATCAGAATGACAATTATCGCTATGGGCTGGAGCGGTATCGCACTCCGGCATCGAGGCACACCTGTCCGCAGTGCGGACGGAAGCGGTGCTTCACGTATTATGTAGATAGGCTGACGGGCGAGCCTATCGACCCCTCCTGCGGACGGTGTGACCATGAGCACAGCTGCGGGTATCACCTGAGGCCGAGGGAGTTTTTCGGGGAAAGGAATGGAGGGTGTGGGAGCATCACGCCCATTCCTCCCACAGCCCCGCCCCTCACCCTCCACCTTCCCTCCACGCTGCCAGCGCAGTGCATGGGCACGGAGACACTACTGCACACGTGGCTGGCGGACTGCTTCGGACGCGAGACGATGGAGCGCGTGGCCAGGCTCTACTGGCTGGGGCAGTGGAGCGACCACCGCACGGTGTATTGGCAGATTGACCGGCGGGGACGGGTGCGCGACGGGAAAATCATGGACTACCTGCCCAACGGACACCGCAACACGGAGCGGCCTCCCTCGTGGGTGTTCAGCGAACTGCGCCGCCAGGGGCGATACCCAGCCGAGGCGGTGACGCGCAAGTGTCTCTTCGGCGAGCATCTGCTGGCCCGGACGGAGGGCACGGTGGGGCTGGTGGAGAGCGAGAAGTCGGCCATCTACCTGGCTTGCCGCTTCCCGCAGTTCACGTGGGTAGCCACGGGCGGCTGCAAGGCCCTGAACGCGGAGGTGCTCACGCCGCTGAAGGGCAGGCGCACGGTGGTCTATCCCGACAGCGGGGTACACGACGAATGGGCAGCGGTGTTGAGCCGCGTGAATGGATTGGAGTATTGCTTGCACAACTTCGACTATCTTCCTGTAAACACAGACCTTGTAGATGTGTTGACCGCGCAATGACGAAGTGCCGCAGGGGTGCCGTCGGGGTGACACTGCATTCGTCCCACGGGGAGGGTGCAGTGCCACCCCTGCGGCATCCCTTTCGGGCAGCAGCGGGAGTGCAGCGGGACGGCAGCGGCAGAACTGCGCCACAGCCCGCCGAACACAGCCGCATGGAGCGGGCAAAACAGCGGTCGCACGCGCTTAAATAATGTTAAACAGGGGCTGAATGGGCTTCTGGAGGGCGGTGGGGGCTTGTTTTATGTTTTACAACATATTTTTTAGGGGTAGAATATGGGAAGATAAGAGTATCTTTGTAGAAATTTTGAAAAACAAATACCTTTTCTAATCTACAAAACAACAATCAAAATGATGAAATTCAAGAATTTTATGTGGGGAAGTGCTGCCAGCGTAGCACTGCTCTGCGCGTGTGGCGGACAGCAGTCTGCCTCACAGCCCGAACTGACCCAGTCGGGCATCAATCCAGCCGACTACGACACGACCGTGGCCGTAGCCTACGACTATGAGAACCACAAGTTTGTGCCCGACACCGTGAACGCCAAGCCCGTGAAGCTCTACACGCTGAAGAACGAGAGCGGCATGGAGGTGTGCATCACCAACTTCGGCGGACGCATCGTCAGCATCATGGTGCCCAACCGGGACGGCAAGCTGGTGGACGTGTGCTGCGGTTTCGACAAGGTGGAGAACTACTTCCCCTGGAACTTCGAGACGGACTTTGGCTGCTCGGTGGGCCGCTATGCCAACCGCATAGACCAGGCACAGTTCACCCTGCCCGGACAGGACCAGCCCATCCAGCTGGACAAGAACAACAATGGCATCCATTCGCTCCACGGCGGATACACGGGCTGGCAGTATCAAGTGTATGACGTAGAGGAGAGTACACCGCAGAGCCTCACGCTGAAGATGACCTCGCCCGACGGCGACAACAAGTTCCCCGGCAACGTGGAGGCCACCGTGCAGTTTGCGCTGACCGACGCCAACGAAATCATCATCAACTACAACGCCACGACCGACGCTGTGACTCCGTTCAACATGACGAACCACACGTACTTCAACCTCAGCGGCGACCTCACGCAGACCATCGACGAGAGCCTCTTGCAGGTGAACGCCGACTACTACACTCCTGCCGATGAGACCTACATGCCCACGGGCGCAGTGAAGGCCGTGGAGGGCACCGTGTTCGACTTCCGCGCACCGAAGGCCATCGGCACGAACTTTGCCGACGGTGACCCCGAAATCGAGGCTGCGGGCGGCGGCTACGACCACAACTGGGTGCTGAACACGAAGGGCAACCAGGAGGAGATTTGCGCCACGCTGACCGACCCGCGCAGCGGCATCCGTCTGGACATGTACACCAACGAGCCTGGCGTGCAGTGCTACACGGCCAACTTCCAGGACGGCACCCGTCCCGGCAAGCAGGGCATCATGTACCAGAAGCACTGTGCCATCTGCCTGGAGAGCCAGAAGTTCCCCGACAGCCCCAACAAGTATAAGATGCTGGGCTGGGAACTGAGCGACCCGTTCATCACACCTGAAAAGCCTTATCACAGCTACTGCAAGTATGCTTTCTCCGTTGAGAAATAATAAACTAACCACAGATTTCACAGATGACACAGATTTTGAAATTCTGAGACAGATTGCACAGATTAGAATCTGTGAAATCAAAAAAATAATAATTCACAAAGGAAAAATCCGTGAAATCCGTGAAATCTGTGGTAAAAAAAGCAAGAACAATCATCAAATTTTAATAACAAAAAAAATCAGAAAAACTTATGAACTGGAATTCCACAGAATTCATCTGGCTCGACTGGGCCGTTCTTGCCGTAGGAATCTGCGGCGTGGTATGGGCCGTCTATCGGGCCATCGTGAAAGACAAGCAGGCCCAGAAGGGCGAGGACTCATCGGCTTACCTCTTCGGTAAGGGCGAACCCTGGTACGTAATCGGTATGGCTATCTTTGCCGCCAACATCGGGTCGGAACACCTGGTGGGACTGGCCGGCACGGGTGCAAAGAGCGGCGTGGGCATGGCCCACTGGGAAATGCAGGGCTGGATGATTCTCATCCTCGGCTGGCTGTTCGTCCCATTCTATCAGCTGATGATTAACAAGATGGGCAAAATCATCACCATGCCCGACTTCCTGAAGTTCCGCTACACACAGCGCACTGGCTCATGGCTGAGCATCATCACGCTCGTGGCCTACATCCTGACGAAGGTCAGCGTGACAGCCCTCACAGGCGGCATCTTCTTCAAGTACCTCTGGGGACTGAACTTCTGGGTGGGAGCCATCGGCCTGATTCTCGTCACAGCCATCTTCACCGTCTTCGGCGGCATGAAGGGCGTGATGACCCTCTCCACCATCCAGACCCCTATCCTCATCATCGGCTCCTTCCTCGTGCTGTTCCTCGGCCTTGCAGCCCTGGGCGGCGGCAACATCGCCGAAGGCTGGAGCAGCATGATGGACTACTGCGGACAGCTCAACAACGGCTACGGCACGACCCACATGTTCCACTGGGAGGAGGGCGACTCGATGTATCAGGAGTACCCCGGCTTCGTGGTCTTCCTGGGAGCCTCGATCATCGGCTTCTGGTACTGGTGTACTGACCAGCACATCGTACAGCGTGTGCTGGGACAGGTGCCGGGCGAAGACAACGCCGAGGTCATCAAGCGTGCCCGCCGTGGCACCATCGCCGCCGGCTTCTTCAAGGTGCTCCCCTGCTTCATGTTCCTCATCCCCGGCATGATTGCCGCTGCACTGGCCCAGAAGGGTGTCTTCCAGATGGAAGAGACCGACGCTGCCTTTGCCATCATGGTTCAGCAGGTGCTGCCAGCCGGCATCAAGGGCATCGTGACCATCGGCTTCATCTGCGCACTGGTGGCTTCGCTGGCTGCCTTCTTCAACTCGTGCGCCACACTGTTCACCGAGGACTTCTACAAGCCCATGAAGAAGGGCATGAGCGAGGCTCACTACGTGTTCGTAGGCCGCGTGGCCACCGTCGTTGTGGTTATCCTCGGCTTCCTCTGGCTGCCCGTCATGATGAGCATGGACACACTGTACAACTACCTGCAGGGCATCCAGTCGCTGCTGGCTCCGGCCATGGTAGTGGTATTTGCCTGTGGCATCCTGAGCAAGACCGTCACTCCCAAGGCTGGTGAATACACGCTGATTGTGGGCTTCCTCATCGGTATGCTCCGCCTGGTGACCAACGTCTTCACCGACACGGGCAAGGCCACCATGGAGGGTGCCTTCTGGGAGAACACGGCATGGTTCTGGCAGACCAACTGGCTGGTGTTCGAGTGCTGGCTGCTGGTCTTCCTGTTCATCTTCATCTATGCCGTCTCGCTGTGCACGCCCAAGCCTACACAGGCACAGATTGACGCCATCACCTTCACGAAGGACTTCCGCAAGAGCATCAGCGAAAGCTGGGGTGCCTTCGACGTAATCGGCACGCTCGTCGTCATCGGCCTCTGCGCTTGCTTCTACGCTTATTTCTGGTAATATGCTGAAAGGTTAGTGGAAGGGGAAGGAGGCTCGGCCTCGGCTTCCCCCTCCCCACTCTCTCTTTACACAATAGAACGATGAATGCAAACAGAAACAAGCAAAAGACACAAAACAGACAGTTGCACAGACAGCTGCAAGAGGCGGAAATGATTCAAGACGAAAGAGAGCAGAAGAAGGCACTCTTGCTGAAGATTAGTGACTTCCTGCTCGACCTCACCAAGCTGGTCTTTGCAGGAATCATTCTGACAGGCATCATCGACCTTGACCTCAACAAGGTTTGGCTGTTCACCATCGGACTGACAGTCACTTTTGCTTCAACAACACTTGGATTCTATATGTTTAAACGAGGTTCACAAATAAACTAAAAACTGCAAACAAATGGAATTTCTCTGTTTCTTGATTTTTCTCGGTATCCTTAGCATTATCGGAATCATCTGGACCTATTTCGGCATCAAGGAAGATGAACGAAAGGGCTGGCACCGCGCCTATAAATAAATAATGTAATAACAGAAAAACCTAAATATATCTTGATATGTTAGAAGAACTCAAAGAAAAAGTATTCAAGGCCAATCTCGACCTGGTAAAGCAGGGACTGGTCATCTTCACCTGGGGCAACGTCTCAGGCATTGACCGTGAAAAGGGCCTGGTGGTGATTAAGCCATCGGGCGTGAGCTACGACGAGATGAAGGCCAGCGACATGGTGGTCGTTGACCTGCAGACGGGCAAGGTGGTGGAAGGCGACCTCAACCCCAGCAGCGACACCCCTACCCACCTGGTGCTCTACAAGGCTTTCCCCAACATCAAGGGAGTGGTTCACACCCACTCTACCTACGCTACGGCCTTTGCACAGGCTGGACGCGACATTCCCAACATCGGCACTACCCACGCCGACTATTTCTACAAGGACATCCCCTGCACTCGCGATATGACGAAGGACGAGGTGGAGGGACAGTATGAGCTGGAGACAGGTAATGTCATTGTGGACGAAATCCTGAACATCCGCAAGATTAACCCCGACCACACGCCTGCCGTGCTGGTGAAGAACCACGGCCCGTTCTCGTGGGGCACGTCGCCCGACAACGCGGTCTATAACGCCAAGGTGATGGAGCAGTGCGCTAAGATGGCTTTCGTGGCCTTCTCGGTGAACCCTGACCTCACTATGAATCCGCTGCTCGTGGAGAAGCACTATAACAGAAAGCATGGCCCTAACGCTTATTATGGGCAGAAAAAGAAATGAGGAGGCTTCACATTAATGAGGGGCTTCACATTAATTTGGACAAATTAGTCCGTTAATTAGGATAAATTTTTGGTGAGTTGGTGATAGTAAAATTCTTTTGAGTTGGTGATATATAATAAATAATAAAGGAGGATGACGAGACAGGAGTATCGGGACATATATGATGCCGTGGGTGTGGCGATGGAGGTACACAGCACGATAGGCAGAGGTATGGCCGAGCAGGTTTATCAGGAAGCATACGCCATTGAAGCCACGATGCGCGGAATGGATGTAGAGCGCGAGAAGAAGCTGCACCTGTCTTACAAAGGAGTGGATTTGCAGAAAGTCTTCTTTGCCGACTTCTACTACAAAGGCATCATCATGGAGTTCAAGTCTGTGGAGGAATTATGTGCCGAACACCGTGCACAACTTCTCAACTACTTGCGGATAGCCCAACTGGACCGAGGCATTCTCTTCAACTTCGGAGAGGCCAGCCTGCGTGCCGAGCGTTATCTCTACCTCCCCACTGAAGACCAATTCGTACTGCTCACCCACCAAAACTACAAATCCTACATCACAGACTAAAACATTCATCCCAACTACCCCAAAAAAGAATTTCATCCCAACTACCCCCCAAAAAAAATTTATCCCAATTAACCATTCCATTTGTCCCAATTAATGTAAAGCCCTCCCTCCCCCCCCAATTAACGTAACAAACAAAACCCAAAAACATAAACTATTTATTAACTTTAAAATTTCAGAAAAACGATGAAAGCATTTGAAAATTTGGAACTTTGGTGGGTGACTGGTGCACAGTTGCTCTATGGTGGTGACGCAGTCGTACAGGTTGACGCTCACTCAAAAGAAATGGTAGAAGGTCTGAACGCCAGCGGCATCATTCCTATAAAGGTGGTTTACAAGGGCACAGCCAACTCCAGCAAGGAGGTGGAAGCCGTGATGAAGGCTGCCAACAACGAAGAGAAGTGTGTGGGTGTCATCACCTGGATGCACACATTCTCGCCAGCCAAAATGTGGATTAAGGGTCTGCAAGACCTGCAGAAGCCTCTGCTCCACTTCCACACACAGTACAACGCCGAAATTCCTTGGGACACCATGGACATGGACTTCATGAACCTGAACCAATCGGCTCACGGAGACATCGAGTTCGGACACATCTGCACTCGTATGCGCGTGCCACGCAAGGTGGTTTGCGGCTACTGGAAGGACGAACAGGCTCAGAAGCAGATTGCAGTGTGGGCACGTGTGGCCGCTGGTGTGGCCGATGCCAAGAACGTGCGCTGCCTCATGTTCGGCATGAACATGAACAACGTGGCAGTTACCGACGGAGACCGTGTAGAGTTTGAGCAGCGTCTGGGCTACCACGTTGACTACTACCCAGTCAGCTCATTGATGGAGTACTTCAAGAAGGTGACCGACGCTGAGGCCGACGCACTGGTTGAGGAGTACAAGAAGCTCTACACCATCAAGATTGACGAGAGCGGCGAACAGGTTTACTGGGAGAAGGTGAAGAACGCTGCCAAGGCAGAAATCGCCCTGCGCCGTGTGCTGGCCGACGAGGGTGCCACTGCATTCACTACGAACTTCGACGACCTGGGCGATGCTGACATCAACGACCCCAACTTCGTTGGTTTCGACCAGATTCCTGGCCTCGCTTCACAGCGTCTGATGGAAGAAGGCTACGGCTTCGGTGCCGAGGGCGACTGGAAGACTGCCTGCCTCTACCGCACACTCTGGGTCATCCAGCAGGGTCTGCCCACAGGCTGCTCGTTCCTGGAGGACTACACCCTCAACTTCGCCGGCGACCGCTCCAGCTGTCTCCAGAGCCACATGCTCGAAGTATGTCCGCTCATCGCCGTTGACAAGCCAAAGCTGGAAGTTCACTTCCTCGGCATCGGCATCCGCAAGCAGCAGACTGCTCGCCTCGTCTTCACCTCGAAGGTGGGTCGTGGCATCAAGGCCACCGTTGTTGACCTGGGCAATCGTTTCCGCCTCATTTCTCAGGAGGTAGAGTGCATCGAGCCAAAGCCAATGCCCAACCTGCCCGTTGCCAGCGCACTGTGGGTTCCGCAGCCTACATTTGAAATCGGTGCCGGCGCATGGATTCTGGCCGGTGGCACTCACCACAGCGCATTCTCCTACGACATCACCGAGGAGTATTGGGAGGACTTCGCCGAGATGACAGGCATCGAGTATGTGAAAATCAACAAGAACACCTGCATCAGCGAGTTCAAGCAGCAGCTCCAGAACAACGAGATGTACTATATGCTGAGCAAGGCTTTGAAGTAAACATCAAAGCACAGAGGACACAGAGAAGACAGAGAACACAGAGACAGAAAGACTATGTTACCTCTTCTCTGTGACCTCCGTCTTCTCTGTGACCTCTGTGCATAATCAATGATTATGACTATGAACGCTAAACAAACAATACAAGAAGGCAAGGCCATCCTCGGCATCGAGTTCGGCTCGACCCGCATCAAGGCCGTGCTCATCGACCAGGAGCAGAAGCCCATCGCACAGGGTAGCCACACATGGGAAAACCAGCTGGTTGACGGCCTGTGGACCTACTCTACAGAGGCCATCTGGTACGGCCTGCAGGACTGCTACGCCGACCTCAGAAAGAACGTACTGGAGCAGTACGAAGTGGAAATCGAGACACTGGCCGCCATCGGCTTCAGTGCCATGATGCACGGCTACATGCCCTTCAAGGGCAACGACATCCTCGTGCCCTTCCGCACATGGCGCAACACCAACACGGGCAAGGCTGCTGCCGAACTCTCGGAACTCTTCAACTACAACATCCCACTGCGCTGGAGCATCAGCCACCTCTACGAAGCCATCCTCGACAACGAAGAGCACGTGAAGGACATCGACTTCCTCACTACCCTCGCCGGCTACGTACACTGGCAGGTGACGGGCCAGAAGGTGCTCGGCGTGGGCGACGCATCGGGCATGATTCCCGTTGACCCCGCTACGAAGACCTACGACGCAACGATGGTGGAGAAGTTCGACAAGCTCATTGCCCCACGCGGCTTCAGCTGGAAACTGCTCGACATCCTGCCCAAGTCGCTCAACGCTGGCGAAAACGCTGGCTACCTCACACCCGAAGGCGCACTGAAGCTCGACGTGAGCGGACACCTGAAGGCCGGCATACCCGTATGTCCACCTGAAGGCGACGCTGGCACAGGCATGGTGGCCACCAACGCCGTGAAGCAGCGCACGGGCAACGTCAGTGCCGGAACCAGCAGCTTCTCTATGATTGTGCTGGAGAAGCCGCTCAGCAAGCCCTACGAAATGATTGACATGGTGACTACACCCGACGGCTCGCTCGTGGCCATGGTGCACTGCAACAACTGCACCTCGGACATCAACGCCTGGGTGAAGCTCTTCAAGGAGTATGCCGAACTGCTCGGCGTGCAGCAGAGCACCAACGAACTCTACACCAACCTGTTCAACGCTGCCCTCAAGGGCGACGCAGACTGCGGTGGCACGATTTCGTACAACTACATTTCGGGCGAACCCGTGACAGGTCTGGAAGACGGACGGCCACTCTTCGTGCGCTCTGCCGGCGACAAGTTCTCGCTGGCCAACTTCATGCGTGCCCACCTCTACGGTGCCATCGGCGTGCTGAAGCTGGGCAACGACATCCTGCTCAACGAGGAAATGGTTCGCGTGGACCGCATCATGGGTCACGGCGGCTACTTCACCACCCCCATCGTGGGTCAGCGCATGTTGGCTGCTGCCCTCAACACACCCATCTCCGTCATGGAGACAGCCGGTGAAGGCGGTGCATGGGGCATTGCCCTGCTTGCCAGCTATGTGGTCAACAACCCGAAGAAGCTCGCCCTGGCCGACTGGCTCGAAGAGGTTGTCTTCGCTGGCAACACAGGCACCGAGGTGGCTCCCACACCCGAAGACGTGGCTGGCTTCAACCGCTACATCGAGAACTACAAGGCATGCCTCCCCGTGGAGCAGGCAGCCGTAAAGTGCAAGAAATAAATAAAAGAATAAAGAATAGAAAGGAATGCCCAAGATTCTGCTCTACATCACAGCGCATGTCATCTGGAATTTTCTGTTCTACAACACAGACTTCCATGAAAACAGGGCGCATGTGCACGTAGGCAAACGCAGCACCGAACATCTGTGCAAGATTTGGCTGGAACCTGTCGTGGAACTGGCCAAACAAGGTGACCTGACCGATGCACAGGCACGGGAAGTTGTTCAGATTGCCACTCGATACCAAACGTAACTGCTGCGCCAGTGGAATCTGTTTAAGCAGGGCAAACCCATCAGAATTATCAAAGTAAAGAAATAGGAACCATTGATTTTGTATGCATAAGACGGAAGGCTACTGGAATGTGATTCCACAAATCAAATCCTTGTCATTTCCCAAACGCGGCAAGTTTCAAGTTGATTTACAGGACGGACGCTCTATCGTGATGCCCATTGCGGCATTCCCCTGCATGAAGAAAGTGCCTACCCGTGAACGTCCCAACTGGTATCTGATGGGAGGCGGCGTGACATGGGACTCATGCCCGGAAGTCATCCACATCGAGCAGATTCTCGGCAACTTCCAAAACTATGCCCATGAGCAATAGATCCTGTTTCCCCTTAACTTCAAAACAAACATCATGAACGATATCAAAGTATTAAACCACGCAGCCGACAACATTCGCATACTGGCTGCCAGTGCAGTGGAGAAGGCAAAGTCTGGTCACCCAGGCGGCGCAATGGGCGGTGCCGACTTCATCAATGTGCTCTACTCCGAATACCTGCAGTACGACCCCAAGAACCCAGGATGGGTGGGCCGCGACCGCTTCTTCCTCGACCCCGGCCACATGGCTCCCATGCTCTACTCACAGCTCTGCCTCATCGGAAAGTTCAGCCTCGACGAACTGGCACAGCTCCGTCAGTGGGGCTCACCCACTACGGGACACCCCGAATTTGAGATTGCACGCGGCATAGAGAACACATCCGGTCCGCTCGGACAGGGACACGTCTTCGCCATCGGTGCAGCCATCGCAGCCAAGTTTCTCGCTGCCCACACGGGCAACCCCACCTTCGAGAAGGAGACCATCTATGCCTACATCAGCGATGGCGGCATACAGGAGGAAATCAGCCAGGGCGGTGCACGCATCGCCAGCGTACTGGGACTGGACAACCTCATCATGTTCTACGACTCCAACGACATCCAGCTCTCTACCGAGACCAAGGACGTGATGACTGAGGACACAGCCGCCAAGTACCGCGCCTTCGGTTGGGAAGTCATCGAAATCGTGGGCAACGACGCACAGCAGATTCGCCAGGCCCTCGACCAAGCCAAGCAGGTGAAGGGCAAGCCTACCCTCATCATCGGCAAGTGCATCATGGGCAAGGGCGCACTGAAGGCCGACGGCACCAGCTACGAAGCCAACTGCAAGACCCACGGCGCACCCCTCGGCGGTGATGCCTACGTCAACACCATCAAGAACCTGGGCGGCGACCCTGAGAACCCATTCCAGATTTTCCCCGACGTGCAGGAACTCTACGCCAACCGTGCCAAGGAACTCGCCGACATCTGCGCTGCCCGCTATGCCGAAGAAAAGGCATGGGCCGAGGCCAACCCAGAGAAGGCCGCACAGCAGGCCGACTGGTTCAGCGGCAAGGCTCCAAAGATTGACTGGAGCAAGTGTGTGCAGAAGGACAACGACGCTACCCGCTCAGCCTCGGCAGCCTGTCTCGGCGTACTGGCAGAACAGGTGCCCAACATGATTTGCGCCAGTGCCGACCTCAGCAACTCAGACAAGACCGACGGTTTCCTCAAGAAGACCCACGCCTTCACGAAGGGCGACTTCACCGGTGCCTTCTTCCAGGCCGGTGTAGCCGAACTCACGATGGCCTGCTGCTGCATCGGTATGGCCCTGCATGGCGGTGTCATCCCAGCCTGCGGCACATTCTTCGTATTCTCCGACTACATGAAGCCAGCCGTGCGCATGGCTGCCCTCATGGAACTGCCTGTGAAGTTCATCTGGACACACGACGCATTCCGCGTGGGCGAAGACGGACCTACCCACGAGCCCGTTGAGCAGGAAGCACAGATTCGCCTCATGGAGAAGCTGAAGAACCACAGCGGCAAGCCCAGCGTACTCGTTCTGCGTCCAGCCGACGCACAGGAAACCACCGCTGCCTGGGCACTTGCCATGGAGAACATGGCCACCCCGACGGCACTCATCCTCTCGCGCCAGAACATCCAGAACCTGCCCGCCGGCAACGACTACTGCCAGGCAGCCAAGGGCGGCTACATCGTGGCTGGCTCGGACGAGAATCCCGATGTCATCCTTGTAGCCACAGGCTCGGAAGTCAGCACACTCGTAGCCGGAGCCGAACTCCTGCGCAAGGACGGCAAGAAGGTGCGCATCGTCAGCGTGCCCAGTGAAGGTCTCTTCCGTCTGCAACCCAAGGAGTACCAGCAGAGCGTACTGCCCGCAGGCGTAAAGAAGTTCGGCCTCACAGCCGGCCTGCCCGTCAACCTGCTCGGCCTTGTGCCCGAATCGGAAGGCACCATCTGGGGTCTGGAGTCCTTCGGCTTCTCAGCCCCCTACAAGGTGCTCGACGAAAAGCTGGGCTACACAGCAGAAAACGTCTATAACCAAGTCATGAAACTGTTCTAAATAATTAGGAATGAGGAATTAGGAATGAGGAATTGATACAGAGCACACTCTATCACCCTTCACCCCTAATTCCTCATTACTTTTTAAAGACATCATGGACAAAGAGAACAACATTGTTGCTGAGAAAAGTAAACTTTTTGCAATAAGAATTGTCAACTTATACAAATACCTTCTAAAAGAGAAAAAAGAATACCTATTAAGCAAACAGCTGGTCAGAAGCGGTACCAGCATTGGTGCAAACATAGCAGAAGCAATCTGTACAATCAGCAAAAAGGATTTTATAGCTAAAATGTATATAGCATACAAAGAATGCTCCGAAAGTTTATACTGGATAGAGCTGCTATATGCAACGGAATACTTAGATGAGAAAGAATACCTGTCCATCTGGGAACAATGCAAAGAACTCCATAAAATCTTGAGTAGCATAACAAAATCATCTGAGGAAAGAATTGAAACACTCAGTGGTAAATAAACACATTGCCCACAGTGATAATTCCTCATTCCTCATTCCTAATTCCTCATTCTATGAAATACAAGACCGTCGGAATTGCCAGCGACCACGCGGCGTTCCCATTGAAGCAATTTGTGAAGAAATATCTGGAAGAGAAAGGCATCCCGTACAAGGACTACGGCACCTACACCGAGGAGTCGTGCAACTACGCTACCTACGGACACGCACTGGCCGAGGGCATAGAGCGGGGCGAAGTCTATCCGGGCATCGCCATGTGCGGGTCGGGCGAGGGCATCAGCATGACGCTGAACAAGCACCAGAGCATCCGCGCCGGACTGGTGTGGCAGCCAGAGATTGCCCACCTCATCCGCGAACACAACGACGCTAATGTCATCGTGTTCCCAGGCCGTTTCATCACGGAAGAGGTGTGCCGCCAGTGTCTCGACGAATTCTTCCAGACCGAGTTTGCGGGCGGCAGACATCAGCAGCGCATCGAGGCCATCCCTTGCAAGTAACCCCTTGAAATACATACCTGCGGAATGAACACATTTGCCGAAGCATTAGCTTCATCCGGCTTCAAGACGCTCGACTTTATCATCCTCTGCGTCTATGTCATACTGATTGTAAGCATCGGTATGTTCCTGTTGCGGAACAAGAGCGAGTTGGAAAAATCAGCTTCCAGTTATTTCCTGGCCAACAACACACTGACGTGGTGGGCTGTGGGGGCCAGCATCCTGGCTGCCAACATCTCAACCGAGCAGTTCATCGGTCTGTCGGGCACATCGTTTGCCAACGGTATTGCCACGGCTGCCTACGAAATCATGGTAGCCCTGGTGCTTGTCTTCATCGGCAAATTCCTGTTGCCCATCCTCATGGAGCGCAAGACATTCACCATTCCGCAGTTTCTGCGAGAACGCTACAACGACGGCGTGGGCCTGGCCTTCAGTATCCTGTGGCTCTTTCTCTACATCTTCGTCAACCTCACGTCCGTGGCCTGGCTGGGTTCACTGGCCATTGAGCAGATCTTCAACGTGCAGGGGCTGGAGTTCGACCTGGGCTTCATGAATGTCAGTGTGCGCTCGTGCATCGTCTTCTTCGTATTCGTCATTGCCGGCCTCTACTCCACCTACGGGGGACAAGCCAACGTGGCCTGGACCGACGTGTTGCAGACCACCTTCATCATAGGCGGCGGACTCATCACGACGTGGTCAATGGTGCAGGTGATAGCCAACAACTTCGGCATGACAGGCTTCGAACTCATCAGCAACATCTATGATGAAATGACGGTCGAGAGCATTGACACGGGCCATCTGCACCTGATACTCCAAGAGTCGCACAATCCCGAAGCCTACGACAACATGCCCGGCGTGGCAGCCATCGTGGGTGCCGTGCTGCTGACCAACCTAAGCTACTGGGGCTTCAACCAGTACATCATCCAGAAGGGTCTGGCAGCCCAGAACATCGAAGAGGCCCGCAAGGGACTCATCTTTGCCGGAATGCTCAAGCTGCTCATCCCCGTCATCGTCGTGCTTCCCGGCATCTGCGCTTACTACGTCTATACGCTCCACCCCGAAACCGTGGCCACGCTCGGCCTGGAGGGTACCATCGAGAAGCCCGACTATGCCTACGCCTGGCTCGTCCGCCACTTCACGCCGTCGGGCTTCAAGGGGCTGGCCCTCGTAGCCCTCACAGCTTCCATCATCTCGTCCCTGGCCTCCATGGTGAACAGTGCGTCGGCCATCTTCACCATGGACATCTACAAGAAGCACCTCAACCCTGGGGCTAACGACCAGACACTGGTCACCACCGGACGCTTCGTGTCGCTCGGAGCCCTCATCATCGCCTTCGCAGCCTCGCATCCGCTCTTCGGCAGTCTGGACCAAGCCTTCAACTTCATCCAAGAGAACTCCATGCTCTTCTATCCGGGCATCATCGTAGTGTGCGGTTTCGGTCTGTTCTGGAAACGTGCCTCCACGACGGCAGCCGTCTGGACAGCCCTCATCACCATTCCGCTCGGCATCCTCATGCGTCACTTCTTCGGCCACATGCCCTTCATCAGCCGTGCCAGCTTGGTGTTCATCATCGAGGCCATCTTCTTCATCGTCATCTCGCTGTGCAGCCACAAGACCCAGAACGCAGAGCTACAGAAGGCCGAAGACCGCCGCACCATGCTCCGCTGGGCATACATCCTGGGCGGAACGGGGCTGGGCTTCATCCTGCTGACAGCCATCGTCATGCTGATGGGCAACACCACTCAGCTGACCGCCTATCTCAACGACATCGGCTTCCAGGCTTTCATCTTCTTCGGCGCACTCGTGAGCTGCGGCGGCTTGGTTCTCTACAACAACAGCCTGGACAGCAAGGCCGACCCCAAGGCTATGCCCATCAACCTGAGCCTCTTCCGCACCACGCGGGGATACACCTACGGCTTCCTGGCCGTCCTCTTCTTCACCCTGCTCTACTATGTAGTCCTCTGGTGAGAACACATTGCCGCAGCCGTGGGAGTGCAGTCGCACAGCGGCAGCAAAGCAGTCTCGGCGCAGTGACCATGCAGTGTCACTGCGCCGAGACTGTATTCTCAGGGCAGGGGCAGAACTGTGTCCCAGTGGGCAGAGTGCAGTCGCGCCCCACCCGCTCAGCACTCAAACTCCAGTCCGTCGTAGGCCAGGTGGAACCCAGCGGGCAGCAGGGCCTCCTCCTGGGCGTGGGGCTGGATGTGGTGCGACATGTGTATCAGGTACGTCTCTGGACTGCCCAGCGAGCGGGCAAAGGCCACAGCCTCCTCAATGGTCTGGTGCGTAGGATGCGGCTCGTGGCGCAGGGCGTTGAGCACAAGGGTATCTATGCCCCTGAGCAAGGGCAGCTCCTCGTCGGGCAGGGTCTTCATGTCGGTGATGTAGGCCATGTTCCCGATGCGGTAGCCCAGAATGGGCAGCTTGCCGTGCATGACGAGCAGGGGAATGATTTCCAGCCCGCCCACACGGATGGGCACATGGGGCGTGGCCACACGCAGGTCCAGCGCGGGCACCCCTGGATAGCGGCGTTCCTTGGGGATGAAACAGTAAGGGAGGCGTTCCGTCAGGTGCTTTGCAGAGAGCGCGTCGGCATAGATGTGCACGTCGCCGAAGATGCTGTAGGGGCGCAGATCGTCCAGCCCGCCCACGTGGTCATAGTGCTCGTGGGTGATGAGCACCGCGTCGAAGGGTTTGAACTGGGTGCGGAGCATCTGCTGGCGGAAGTCGGGTCCGCAGTCGATGAGGATGCGCTTGCCTTCCGCCTCGACAATGGCCGAACAGCGTAGCCGCTTGTCACGCGGGTCAGCCGATGTGCAGGTGGGGCAGGTGCAGCCTATCTGAGGCACTCCCGTGGAGGTGCCTGTGCCAAGAATGGTGATGTGCATTGATATATGGGGGGAAAACAGTTTTATACTGAATGGGGAAATGAAGTGTCAGATGAAGTTCACTTCGGGACGGATGTCGATGCCGAACTTCTGCTTCACGCTCTGGCAGACTGCATCGCTCAGTCGCAGAATGTCGGCAGGGGTGGCTCCGCCCAGGTTGACCAGCACCAGTGCCTGTCGGCTGTGCACGGCGGCGGAGCCCAGGTTGCGCCCCTTCCATCCGCACTGGTCGATGAGCCAGCCGGCGGGCACCTTCACCCGTCCGTCGTCCAGTTCGTAGTGGGGCACGTCGGGGTACTGCTGTTGCAGGGCCAGGAATTGACTGCGCGGCACGACGGGGTTCATGAAGAACGAGCCGGCATTGCCCAGTGTGGCGGGGTCGGGCAGTTTTTCCCGGCGGATGTCGATGATGGCCTGGCGCACGGTGGCAACGGTGGCCTGGCCGAGGCGGTCGGCTCCCAGCATCTTCACGAGCTGGTCGCGTATGCCCCCGTAGCTGGTGTTCAGGCGGGGACGGCGGCTCAGGCGGTAGGTGACGTGGGTGATGGCATACTGCCCCTTAAGCTCCTGCTTGAAGATGCTCTGTCTGTAGGCATAGCGGCAGTCGGCATTGCCGAAGGTGCGCTTCTCGCCCGTGCGCAGGCTGATGGCCTCCACGCTGTCGATGATGTCCTTGGCCTCGGCTCCGTATGCGCCTATGTTCTGCACGGCAGAGGCTCCCACCTCGCCGGGGATGAGCGAGAGGTTTTCGGCTCCGCCCAGTCCCTCCCTGACGGTGTAGGCCACAAAGTCGTCCCACACCTCGGCTGCCCCCGCCCGCAGGAGCACAGTGTCGGTGTCGCCACCCACGGCTGTGATGCCCCGGATGGCAGAGTGGAGCACGGTGCCCTCAAAGTCGGCCCGGAAGAGCAGGTTGCTGCCCCCGCCGATGTGGAGCAGGGGCTGGAGGGAAGAGAGCTGGGGGATGAGCTGTTGCAGCTCCTCCTCGCTTGAGTATTCTATGAAATGGCTGGCACGCACGTCCATGCCGAAGGTGTTGTGCCTGAGCAGCGAGTAGTCGGTGTAGTGCTTCATGGGTCAGTTTTCTATGCCGAAGAGTTTCCATTCGCCGTATTCCTTGCGGAACCGGAACTTGATGAGCAGCCCGTTGCCCACGCCCTCCATGAGCAGGTTCTTGTGCCAGTTGCTCTCGTTGGGCTGGCCGTAGTCTATGTTGACCAGTGCCTGCGTGGGGATGGGCAGTTCGGGGCGCATCTCCATCCAGTCGCTCAGGTTGAGCAGTGTGTCGTGCTGGTAGTCCTCGTCGGCATCGTCGGTGAGGGTGAGCTTCAGGGGCACCTTGATGGCCTCTACCTGCGCCGTGGAGTCGCTGACAAAGTGGGCGTAGAACTTCAGGAAGTCGCCGTTGGGCAGGTCGCTGATGTGGGAGACATTGATGTCCTTCAGAATCCACTTCGACTGGAACCTGCGGAAGGTGTATGCCTCCACGTAGTCGTCTTGCAGGTAAATCCACTCCACACTGACGCAGTTGATGGAGGTGTCCTTCTGTACGCGGATGTCCTCGTCTGCATCGTAGATGACGGAGAAGAAGTCCTGCGTGCTGAAGCGGCTGAACTGCTGCCATTCCTCACGCGAGATTTCCTCCTGCCCCTCCTGCTTGTTGCACTGCAAGGGGAAGCTGATGCGCGAAAGCTGAAAGCTGGGCTTGCTGACAAAGGTGAAGAAGAAGTCGTCGAAGAGTTCGTCCACAGCCTGGGGCGGTTCGGGGTCTTCCACAATGAGGTGGAGGGTGTCGCTGGCCGAGTCGATGGAGTCCTGTGCATGGAGCTCCTCCACGTCGGCAATCTTCCGCCCCGAACCCAAGCAGGAACAGAACATCAGCACTGCCGCCAGCGACAGGAATAGATTAGCTTTACTCATAGATAATAGCCCACAGGGAGCCGATGAAAACTCAAAAAATCGTGCAAATTTAGCAGTTTATTTTTTAACTTGTGCAATATTCTGAAGAAAAAGCATTACCTTTGCGGAAAATTTGATAAAGTTCCTTAAAAAACGACACACAAATTATGTTAGTAAGAATAAAAGAAATGCTTGAGCAGGTGGAGCACCTCACGGCCAACAGCGCCGAGGACATCGAGGCTCTGCGCATCAAGTACCTGAGCAAGAAGGGTGAGATTACGGCCCTGATGAACGACTTCCGCAACGTGCCCGCCGAACAGAAGAAGGAGGTGGGCATCAAGATTAACGAGCTGAAACAGCGTGCCATGGAAATCATCAATGACCTGAAGCAGAGCGTGGCACAGACCGACACCGAGGAAGCCGACATCGACATCACGCGCACAGCCTACCCCATCCAGCTGGGCACACGCCATCCGCTGACCATCGTGAAGAACGAAATCATCGACATCTTTTCGCGCCTGGGCTTCTCCCTGGCCGAGGGACCCGAAGTGGAGGACGACTGGCACGTGTTCTCAAGCATGAACTTCGCCGAAGACCATCCCGCACGCGACATGCAGGACACCTTCTTCGTGGAGGCACACCCCGACATCATTCTGCGCACACACACCAGCTCGGTGCAGGCCCGCGTCATGGAACGCCAGCAGCCGCCCATCCGCGTCATCTGCCCAGGCCGCGTCTATCGCAACGAGGCCATCTCTGCCCGCGCCCACTGCTTCTTCCACCAGGTGGAGGGACTCTACGTGGACAAAGAAGTGAGCTTCACCGACCTCATGCAGGTGCTCCTGCTCTTCGCCAAGGAAATGTTCGGCGAGGACACCAAGATTCGGATGCGCCCCAGCTACTTCCCCTTCACCGAACCCAGTGCCGAAATGGACGTGAGCTGCACCCTCTGCAAGGGCAAAGGCTGCAACATGTGCAAGGGCAGCGGATGGCTGGAAATCCTGGGCTGCGGCATGGTTCACCCCAACGTGCTCGAACTCAACGGCATCGACCCCACCAAGTATAAGGGCTACGCCTTCGGCATGGGCATTGAGCGCATTGCCAACCTGAAGTATCAGGTGAAGGACCTCCGCCTGTTCTCAGAGAACGACGAGCGATTCCTCAAAGAGTTTGAAGCCGCCAACTAAACTGAATGGTGTGGACACACTGCAACGCAAAATAAAGATTATCTTCACGACCGACATCCACGGCAACTACTTCCCCTACGACTTCCGTCACGACCGCTGGGGGAAGGGCAGCTTGCAGCGGGTGCACGGATTCGTGGCGCAGCAGTGCCGATACAACCCCGTGGGCACCATCCTCATCGACGGCGGCGACATCCTGCAGGGCGAACCCACCAGCTACTACTTCAACTTCGTGGCACAGCGGAAACACCACCGCGTGGCCGACTTCTGCAACTTCATAGGCTACGATGCCTGCGTGATGGGCAACCACGACATCGAGACCGGCCACGCCGTCTTCGACGACTTCACCAGTCACTGCAACTTCCCCGTGCTCGGTGCCAACGCCATCTCGAAGGAGACGGGTCTGCCCTATTTTGAACCCTACACCATCCTGCGCCGCAGCGGGCTGAAGATAGCCGTGCTGGGCTTCATCACCGCAGCCATTCCCCAGTGGGTGCCCCGCAACATCTGGAGCGACCTCCGCTTCGAGGGCATACGCGAGAGTGCAGCCAAGTGGATTCAGCGACTCAAGGAGACCGAACAGCCCGACTACATCATCGGCGTGTTCCACTCCGGCATGGACGACGGCATCGTCACGCCCGAATACAAGGAGAACGAAGTGCGCGACACGGCTGAGAGCGTTGACGGATTCGACCTCATCCTCTACGGCCACGACCACGCCAGCAGGATGGAGGAGATTGACTCGCCTTCGGGCCAGAGCGTCCTGTGCATCAACCCCGGCAGCAACGCCTACTCCGTGGCCGAAATCGACGTGCGCTTCACCCTCAGCCCTACGGGACGGGTGCTCCACAAAGACCGCAACGCCCAGCTGCGCTACATCGGCACCCTGCACAACAGTCACACGGCAGAGTTCAACCGATTCTTCAACCAAGACTTCAAGGAAGTGAAAGCCTACGCTGAAGAGAAAATCGGCATCTTCACCGACCGCGTGGATGTGCGCGACGCTTACTTTGGCTCCTCGGCCTACATCGACCTCATCCAGGAACTGCAACTCTACATTTCGGGCGCAGAAATCTCCTTCTCCGCCCCACTCTTCTTCCACGCCAGCATCGAGGCCGGCGACGTGCGGGTGAGCAACCTCTTCGACCTCTACCGATTCGAGGACCACCTCTTCACACTCGACATGACGGGGCAGGAAATCAAGAATTACCTGGAAATGAGCTATGCCAACTGGACCAACCAGATGCTCACCCCCACCGACACCATGCTGCAAATAGCCCCCATGCGCGGCAACCCCGACCGCATGGGCTTCGTCAACTTCATCTTCAACTTCGACTCCGCCGCCGGCATCCAGTACGAAGTGGACGTGACCAAACCCACGGGACAGAAAGTGCGCATCCTGCAGACCGACACAGGCCAGCCCTTCCTGCTCGACAAGACCTACCGCGTGGCCATGACAGCCTATCGCGCCAACGGCGGCGGCGAACTGCTGACCAAGGGGGCTGGGCTTAGCAAGGAGGAGATAGCCCGCCGCGTCCACAGCGTATCGAAACACGACATCCGCTACTACCTGCTGCAATACGTCAAGGCCAAAGGCATCATCACCCCGCAACCACGCGGACACTGGCGATTTGTGCCGACGGAATGGACCCAGCCAGCCATCGAGCGTGAACGCAGCTTGCTCTTCGACCGCAGAAAACCCTTTCCGGCCAACACAAAAAAAGCGGACACCGAGACCGAAAAACAGTGAAAAAACAGCCCCGCAGGGCACTTCCGACCGAGGAAAACGGTTTTTATTGTGTTTTTCCACACTTTTTTTGCAAAAAAATAACGGAAAATTTGTTTGGAAGAAAAAGATTTCCTAATTTTGCATCGTAAACTATACTAACGTGATAAAAACCGCACAAATATATGAATAAAACTACACTCAAGATATTATCATTAGCATTCGCAATGATGCTCAATGTAAACCTGGCCGAGGCTTCGACCTACACGCCAGAACCCCTGCCCGCCATCGAGAACGAAATGGAGCAGGTACAAATCTCAGTGAGCAACGGAAGTACCATCCACGTGAAATTCGCCGACGGCAAAGTGCTGGAAGTTTACAGCATCACGGGCGAGAAAGTCTATACACAGCGCATCGACAGCCCCAGCAAAAGCTACGAACTTTCAAGCCTGCCCAAAGGCTTCTACCTGGTAAAGGTCGGCGATGTCACCCGCAAGGTCTTCCTCAAGTAACCCCGAATAGTTCCCCCGCAGTCGCGGACTTTTATAAACACAAAAATAAACCAAAGAAAACAGAAATTGAGATTGTTTTCTTTGGTTTATTTTTGTGCCCTGTTTTCCGCAAAACCCAATAGGGTCAGCCGAGGGGATGGGAGTGGAGGAACTGCTCGGCTCGCTGCAAGTCTTCGGGCGTGTCGATGCCGATGGTCTCCACCTGTGTAGTGCCCACCTTGATTTTGTAGCCGTTCTCCAGCCAGCGAAGCTGTTCGAGCGACTCCACACGCTCCAGGGTGCCCTGGGGCAAGGCCGTGATTTGGCGCAACACGTCCGTGCGGTAGGCATAGAGGCCGATGTGCTTGTAGTAGGTGTGGTTGGGCAGCCACTCTTCCCTATCCTTTCCACGCATGAATGGGATGATGGAGCGCGAGAAGTAGAGTGCCTCCATCCGGTTGTTGACCACCACCTTGGGACTGTTGGCATTCTCCAGCGCGGCAAAGCCGTCGGCTGGCGTGAAAGGCTTTACCAGCGTGGCGATGTCCACAGTGGGGTCGTCGAAACACTGGCACACGGTGCGCAGCTGCTGGGGCTGGATGAACGGCTCATCGCCCTGAATGTTGACCACCACATCGAAACGGTCGGCCCCCACCAGGGTCAGGGCCTCGTAGCAACGGTCGGTACCGCTGCGATGCGCCGTGCTGGTCATCACGACATTGCCCCCGAACTGGCGGACGGCCTGATAAATGCGCTCGTCATCTGTGGCCACAACCACGTCGTCCAGTGTGCCTTCCACCTGGCGATACACTCGCTCGATGACCATCTTGCCTCCCAGCATGGCCAGGGGTTTGGCCGGAAAACGGGTAGAGGCATAGCGTGCGGGGATAATACCTAAATATCTCATGTCTTTTGATTATCTGAAGTTTGCGTCCAGCTTACTGCCCGCCTCTTCCTCCTTGGGTTTCTCGTCGCTTTCGGCATAGCCGAGGCCGTCGAGTTCGCTCGAACACATCTGGAAGCCGACAGGGATGTCAAACGTGTCCTTCTGTGTGATGCCGAGCCGGGGATTCGCATAGACTTTGTTGATGAACTTGCCGTAGATGGGCAACGCTGCACGCGCACCCTGTCCGTAGGCCATGCTCTTGAAGTGGATGTCACGGTCTTCGCCGCCTACCCAGCAACCCACGACGAGGTTGGGAGTCACTCCCATGAACCATCCGTCTGCATTGGAGTTGGTGGTGCCCGTCTTGCCTATCATGTCGGCTGTGATGTTGTACTTCGAGCCACGCAGCGACTGGCCCGTTCCGCTGTTGATGACGGCGCGCAGCATGTCAATCATCTTGTAGCACGACTCCTTCGACATCACTTCGTTCATGCGCGGCGTGAAGGTTGCCACCACATTGCCGTCGGCATCCTCAATGCGTGTGACCAGCAGCGGAGCGAAGCGCACGCCGTTGTTGGCAAAGGCGGTGTAGGCACTGACCATTTCGCCCACGCTGATGTCGCAGGGACCCAGGCAGAGCGGCAACGAGGGGTAGATGTCCTGATTCGTGATACCGAAGAGGTGGAGCATGTCGATGAGTGCCTTGGGACTGAGCTGCGCCATGACGTAGGCTGCAATCCAGTTGTTCGACTGCGAGAGTCCCCACTTCAGGGTGACCATTTCGCCGTAGCGCGAGTGCGAACCGTTGCGCGGTGTCCAGGCCGTGGGGCCTGAGCCGTAGGTGCGCTGCACGTTGGGTGCCACATCGCAGGGCGTGAATCCGTTCTCCATGGCCAGCGTGTAGAGGAAGGGCTTCATGGTGGACCCAATCTGGCGGCGACCGCCTCCGAGCACATTGTCATACTGGAAGTACTTGTAGTTCAGTCCGCCAACGTAGGCTTTCACCTGCCCCGTGTGGGGGTCCATGGCCATCATCGCCGTGCGCAGGAAGTGCTTGTAGTAGCGGATGGAGTCGAGCGGGGTCATCTCCACCTCCTGGTCTTCCTTGCCGTAGAGCGTCATGGGCACTTTCGTGTTGAACGCCTTCTCAATCTCCTCGTCCGAGCAGCCCGCCTTCTTCATCATCACGTATCGCTCGCTCTGGCGCATGGCTCGGTGCAGGATTTTGTCGATTTCTTTCCGCGAGAGGTCCCAGTAAGGCGCAGTGGGGTTGCCCTTCTGTTCGCCGTCGAAAGCACCCTGCAAGTAGCCGGTCACGTGCTCGCGTGTGGCTTGTTCGGCATATTCCTGCATCCGGCTGTCCAGTGTGGTGTAGATTTTCAGACCGTCGGTATATATATTATAATGTGAACCGTCCTTCTTCACGTTCTTGTTGCACCAGCCAAAGACGGGGTCGGTCTCCCAGGCGAGACTATCGTCGTAGAACTGCTGATACTGCCAGGAAGCGTAGTTTTCGCGTCGCGGCTCCTTGGCCATGAGGATACGGCGCAGATACTCACGGAAGTAGGGCGCGCTGCCCTCTTTGTGGTCCTGCACGTGGAAGTGGCTCACATCCAGCGGCTCGGCCTGTGCCTTGCGCATCTCCTCTTCGGAGAGGTAGCCGGCCTTGTGCATCTGGGCCAGCACCACATTGCGGCGTTCACGGCTCCGCTCGTTGAATCGGCGCGGATTGTAGAGCGAGGGGTTTTTGCACATACCCACCAGCGTGGCGCACTCCACCAGCGAGAGGTCCTGCACACGGTCGCGGGCGAAGTAGGTCTTGGCGGCGTTCTTGATGCCCACGGCGTTGTTCAGGAAGTCGAAGTAATTCAGATACATCGTCATAATCTCCTCCTTCGTGTAGAAGCGTTCCAGCTGCACGGCAATGAACCACTCGATGGGTTTCTGCAAGAGACGCTTGCGCTCGTCGCGTGCCACGTCGGAATAGAGCTGCTTGGCCAGCTGCTGGGTAATAGTGGAGCCGCCGCCGGCAGACTTCTGGTGCATGAATCCGCGCTTCACTACGGCTCGCAGCACAGCACGCAGGTCTATGCCGGAGTGTTCGTAGAAACGGGCATCCTCGGTTGCCACCAGGGCATTGACGAGGTTCTGCGGCAGGGAGTCATAGCTGACCATGACGCGGTTCTCGGATGCGTAGCTCCAGGTGCCGAGCAGCTGGTTGTCAGACGTGTAGATGCGCGAGGCATACTTATTGATGGGGTTCTCCAGTTCGGACACTGGCGGCAGTGCGCCGAGCCATCCCTGCGAAATGCCATATACGGCCAGTGCGCCCAGACCCAGCAGGAGAAAAACGCACACCCACAGTGTGGCGAGAATCGCCCGCATGTGGCCGCTTCGGGGCTTTTGTGCTGAAGTCCTGTCTATTGTGTCACCATTTGATGGGTTCTTTTCCATGTTTTTTCAGATAATCATTGGTTAATGTAAAATGATGATTGCCAAAGAAACCGCGATAGGCCGAGAGGGGCGACGGATGGGCTGAGCGGAGAATCAGGTGACGGCTGCCGTCGATGAGCGGTGCCTTGCTCTGCGCGTAGCTGCCCCACAGGATGAAGACGAGACCCTCGCACTGCTGGCTGAGCAGACTGATGACGGCGTCGGTGAAGCGTTCCCAGCCCCGGTTCTGATGCGATCCCGCCTGGTGTTCCCTCACGGTGAGCGTGGCGTTGAGCAGTAAGACTCCCTGATGAGCCCAGCGCAGGAGGTTGCCCGATGTGGGGATGGGCACGCCCAGGTCGGTGTTGAGTTCCTTGAAGATGTTCAGCAGCGAGGGCGGAAAGGGCACGCCGTCGTTCACCGAGAAGCAAAGTCCGTGTGCCTGCCCAGGCTCGTGGTAGGGGTCTTGGCCTATGAGCACCACTTTCACGTTGGGCAGCGGACAAGCATTGAAGGCATTGAAGATGAGCGACCCAGGCGGATAGACCGTGTACTGGCGATATTCGCTCCGCACAAAGTCTGTCAGCTGTGCAAAATAGGGTTTGTCAAATTCCGACTGCAAAGCCTGTTTCCAGCTCGGTTCTATCTTAACGTCCATACATTTATTATATAAGCCCCGCATCCTTCCACGACGCAACGAGCATATTGGCATCGTTCTGCGCCGTCATCACATCCACATCGTACTCCTTCACCAGTGCCTTGACAATGTCCTGCTCTGTGAAGTCCTTGCCAACGACGGCTTTCCACGCCGAGGCTGCACTGTCGTTCAAGGTAATGACTTTCGAGAAGTCGATGTTCTGCACACCGTGTGCGATGATGATGTTTTCTCCGAGAATGTTGCGGAGTTCAAAACCTGATTTTATCTGCATTTTATGTTATATTTTTATTGATGGATAGTTTGTCTTCATTGGAGTTAAGGAGTTGAAGGTATCAGTCCAGCGACACGTTGCGAGCCAAGAGCGGCATTCCGTGGGTGGCACGGTAGAAGGCCAGCAACACACGGCGCAGGAACGACCACCGAGGCCACAGCGCGGAGTAGAGTTTCCAGGTGCGCGAGGTTCTGAGGTCGTAGGTCTTTCCGTCACGGACAACGGCCTGAAGACGTGCCCTCACGTCGGCCAGACGGCAGTGTTCCACTCCCACGAGATTACCGTCGCCGCGCATCGTGAGCCTGTCGCCCTGGAGGGAGACCACACGGTGGCAGACGTAGTGGCCCTTTGCGACCTCGGCCAGCACCACATCACCCAGCCTGACATCCACATCGAGCGTGAAGCGGAGCAGGTCTTTGTTGTGACGGATGAAGGGCATCATGCTCTGTCCGCGTGCAGTCATCGTGCCAGAGGCTCCGCCTTCTTCCTGCATGAGGCTGAAGAGTACGGGCATGAACTCCTCGTTGGGCAAGCGCAGGGTCTTCATACGGCGCGTATCGTGTTATAGCTCAGCTGGCAAGCGGCCTCGTCGGGCAGACATTCCAGCAGGTATGTGGGTGTGGTCTGCATGATGGCAGCCACGGTGTCGCATGTGCCCATGTAGTCGCGTTCATCCCATTTCATCACGCTGCACGAGGGCAGGAGCGAGGCGAAGGATTCGACCACCGACTGGCGGCGAATCTTGTTGTGGGGAGCCTGTTGCAGTTGCAAGAACGCGCCCACCGGAGCCTCGACATTGCGGTAGCAGGGTGTCTTTCCGCTCCAGGGCGAACCATAGACGCGCACCACCCCGTCGGGGCAGCGGCGCACCACAGGGTTGTCGTCGTTCATCAGGTCGGTGCCGGGGATGTGCTTGAGCCAGAGTCCCGTGTGGGTGCTCTTGCCCGTGCCGCTCACACCGAGGCAGAGGTAGCCGTAGCCGTCCTTGCGCACCACGGAGGCGTGCATGAGCAGGGTCTGGCATTGTGAGCCGGCAAAGGCATAGGCCATCATCAGGGCGTTGTTCAAGCCAAAGTTGCGCATGGCAAATGTTCCATTGAGGCAGACCTTTGCCTGACGGAAGTCGGCGGTCACTTCGAGCAGGGAGCACTGGCGGTCCTGCACGTCGGAGACCACAATTTGGTAGCTGCCGTCGGGGAGCCGATAGACACCGTGGTTGTTGCCACCACAGTTGAACTGCCCTATCTCCTCGCCGCGCACGGCGGGTCGCCAGCCATCGTCAACGGTCAGCGTGAAGAGCAGGTCTGTGGTGTCGGCCTCCGGGAGCAGGAAGGGCTGGCTCGACGGAAGCAGTGCGGCGGTGTTCACATCGTCTGCAAAACAGACGCAATAGGTGTGTCCGCCTACGCGATAGTATGTTGGTTTCTTCATGTTCATTCTTCTTCTTCGGTTTCAATCCATACGGCCTTGGCCCAGTCTGTGTCGTAGTAGGCCGGGGCAAACCACTTGTCGCGCATGGCATACTTGTAGAGCGGGATGTGCATGGAGACACCGCTGTACTGCTGGGCATCCACCTTGTTGTTGGAACTGCGGTTGAAGGCAGAGTACCAGGTCGGGGTGTGTACTTGTGCGATGAACATCTTCTGATATTCAGCCAGCCAGAGGGGGTACTCCTCTGCACTGAGCACGGCGCGCATCAGGCCCTGCATGTCGTAGAAGTCGGGGTAGTCGTTCATAAAGTAGCTGTCCCACCAGAAATAGTCCTGCACGTCGGTATAGTCCATGTAGAGCAGGTCTTGCTTGTATTTCTTGACGTAGGGCTGGGTGACCTGGGCCACGTGTTCCAGCTGGGCGCAATCGACAGCCGAGAGCAACACGCCGTAGAGGTTGTCTGCCTGGTAGTAGTCATAGTATGCCTGCACCATGCCTTCTACGTAGGCCGAGTCCTGAAACATGGGCTTCACCAGGGACTGGTATGGGGCACCGGGGCCAGGGATTTCAGCCGGCGAGCCCACTATGCAGCGGGCGCAGTGGCGCAGTTGGTAGAGCACCTCGATGTTCTGCATGAAACAGGCATCGAAGAGCAGAAAGTCGAGCGTGCCAAATTGCTGGAGCACGTCGCGTATGTCGTTGATGGTGAGTTGACCGCCCGTATTGGCCAGGGTGTTCTTTCCGTTGTCGTAGCCAAAGGAGCGGAGCTTTGCGCCCCAAGCGTTGTTGGCCCCTGTGTATGGGCTGGGCACGGGCGGAATCCAGCCCGAACCGTGGGACCAGAGCACCAGTCCGTAGCTCTGCGAGGGGTAGTTCCGCCTGACGTATGCAAGCACATCGCTCATGGCCTCGGTTGAGCAGGAGTTGACATCACTCTCGTAGGTGCGCACGGGACGGATGCTGTCGAGCGGGGTGTCCTTGCTGTAGTAGGTGAAGTCGTAGATGCGGGGTAGCAGGGTGTTGTCGAGATAGACAATGAGGTGGTCGTTGAGGCCCAGGTACTTCGCACAGGAGTACATCTCACGCAGGTCGGTGGGAGAATAGGACCCAAGGGAGTTCTCGGCTGCCATATAGACAACGACGACACGCCCCTCTGTTGTGCCGTACTGAGGCAGGTCGATGGGCTGCGCGGGTTCGTCCTTCTTGCAGGAGGACAGCAGCAGCAGACTGGCCAGCAAGCAGCAGAGCAACGCCGCGAGGGGTGTCGCCATGGGGCTGGAGTGGAGGTATGTGTGTCGGGCTCTGTTCAGCATGGTGTGTAGATATGTGGGCCTACTTGAGGCTGTCTGTGGGCTGCGCTCCGTCGCTGTCCGCCGCTGCCCGTATCAGGTCGAGCGGATGGACAAAGCGGAACTGTGCGCTGTTGATGAGCGTCAGTGTGCCTTCGGGCTGAAGGAGCACGTGCCGCTTCACCTTTTCGAGCCGCCGCTCCAGTTTCTTCTTGTCTTTGTCGAAGAAGACACTGGTGGTCTGGTGGGTCTTCCCAAGCGTGCCCTCGGTGTATTGTTGCAGCTGCAGACTGAAGGAGGAACGGAAGGGCAGGAAGTTCGTCTTCTTCTGGAGCGCGAGGCTGTCAATCTGTGTTATGTCAGTGACATACACCTCGTCGGTTCCCAGTGTGGTCGAGGTGCCAAAGACATAGACTGTGCCGGAAGTCTTGTGCATCGGGAGGGCATCGCGGACGGGCTGCTGCCGGGTCTCCTTTGCCTCCTTCTTCTTGGCCTGTGCCTTCTGCTTCTCCACCTTTGCCTGCTGCTTGGCGGCTTGGGCTTTCTGCTTTTCGGCCAGTGTCTGGGTCTGCGCCCGCAGTGGGCTGATGGCGGAAAGGAAGCACACGAGCAACAGGATGAATTTGTTCTTCATACAGTTGATGTTGAAATATGTAGATGTTGTTCTTATTAAATAGTAAACGGGGGATGCTATGTCCCCCGAATTAGTCTGCTGCGGTGCTTAGCCCAGGTAGGACTTGAGCAGCTTGCTGCGCGAATTGCTGCGTAGGCGGCGAATGGCTTTCTCCTTGATTTGTCGCACGCGCTCGCGTGTGAGATTGAAGCGGTCGCCGATTTCCTCCAGTGTTTTCTCCTGTTCGCCTATGCCGAAGAACATGCAGATGATTTCCTTCTCGCGTGGCGTCAGGGTGTCGAGCGTGCGGTCAATCTCTTTCGACAGCGATTCACCCACCAGCTGGCGGTCGGCCATGGGCGAGTCGTCGTTCACCAGCACATCGAGCAGACTGTTGTCCTCGCCCTCCACAAAGGGGGCATCCACACTGATGTGGCGACTGCTCTGCTTCATGGTGTCGGCAACCTTGTCCACCGGCAGGTCGAGCTGTTCGGCCAGCTCCTCGGCTGAGGGGCGACGCTCGTTTTCCTGTTCAAACTTGGAGAAAGCCTTGCTGATTTTGTTGAGCGAACCCACCTGATTGAGCGGCAGGCGCACAATGCGGCTCTGCTCGGCCAGTGCCTGCAGGATGCTCTGGCGAATCCACCAGACGGCGTAGCTGATGAACTTGAATCCGCGAGTCTCGTCGAATTTCTCGGCTGCCTTGATGAGGCCCAGATTTCCCTCATTGATGAGGTCGGGCAGACTGAGGCCCTGGTTCTGGTACTGTTTTGCTACAGAAACAACGAAGCGCAGATTAGCTCTGGTCAGCTTCTCAAGCGCACGGCGGTCGCCCTTGCGGATGCGTCCGGCAAGTTCAACCTCCTCTTCCACCGTAATCAGTTCTTCACGACCGATTTCCTGCAGATACTTGTCCAGCGATGCACTCTCTCGGTTCGTGATACTTTTCGTAATCTTTAATTGTCTCATACAAAAAGATAAATGATTAACTTCTGACGTGTTTGCGTAAGGGCACAATACACGTATTCCGTGCAAAGATACAGATTTTTCATTGCACTCACACCTAAAAACGCACGTTTTTAAGATTTATTATATAAAGTATCGGAGAAAATCGAAAAAAACACACATTTTTGCCCCACAGCAATGACTTTTCAGCGGGAAAGTTCTCCCACTGCCGTGGCACTGCATTGCTGCTGCCGTGGCAAAGTTCTGCTACTGCGGTGGCACTGCATTGCTGCTGCGGTGGGAGAACTGTGCCACGGCAACGGGAGAACTTTGCGCCGGCAGTCAGAGAACTGTGCCACGGCAACGGCAATGCAGTGCTACTTTTACTTTTCCTGATTTCTGTTTGTATAAATACGGGAAAAGCAAGCCTTTTGGGGTTTGCGCATCCTTGCTCATTTAGGAAAAAAGGGCGCAAATTGGCTAATGCCGAAGGTTCTGAAGGCTACGGGCACACAGCACGGACAGGTTGCCCGTAGTAGCGGCCGTCACTGCTAATAATGATCATGTTAGAATGGAAGAACAAGATAAGAGCATTGTTCGGTTCATTCGTTCTGAGCGAACTCGACCAATAGTCGCCGAAGTAGCCCGCTGAGTAAAGCGAACTGTCTTTGCGATACCCTGTAGCGGGCAAGAAAATGGAGTTACCATTCGAGCCTGTCACCTTGTAACCATATATACCATGCAAGGTTGTCCATTCCCATCTACAATCATCTATGAGTTCACGACATTCTTTCTCAGTAGGCATACGCCATGCGCCACGCCAGTTTACATGGGCTGCATCATCTTCAAGGTCAAGAACCGTTTTGTGGTCAACTGTACCATAAGACGAACTGTCGTTATATTGGGTCAGAGCGTTGGATGAGCTGTTGTACCATCTGTAGTTTTCCCTGCTGTAGGTATCCTTTGGATGAGTTTCTCCCCAAGCAAAATAGTCACCAGACTCTTCAGGAGAACTTGCACCGATGTTCATGTTTGCCCATTTCACGGAGAGTCCAAGATCTATAACTTCTGGCTCAATAACTTTTACCTTGCACGAAGCTGTCAATTTGCTACCATCGGTCGTTGTACAAGTAATGGTGGCTGTACCTTTTGCAACTGCAGTAACAATACCGTTTTCCACAGTAGCAACGTTTTCATCCGTGGACGCCCATGTCACACCAGGATTATCAGCATCAGCTGGATATACATTGACCGTCAGCGTTGTCATTCCTCCTACAATCAAGGAGGCACTTTGAGCTATCGCGATGCTTGTAACAGGCTGTGGCGGTGCTGTACGGTAATAAATCGTATAACTGCTTGGAGCTGAAGAAAGTCTCAAATACATTTTCTCATCAGTCAAGTAGAGCACGGAAGCATCTTGCATATCCCCATCTGGCTCAAACACAAGTATGCGCCCTTGGAACGGCAGGAATTTATAAATACAACCTTTCATGTCTGAATTTCCGAAAGTTCCATCTTCGTTACAAATGACATAGTCTGACTTCGTTTTGTACCATGTACCCACTATGCGACTGTTGTCCTCCATGAAAGGGTCAACGGTGGTGGTAATGGTTTCCTTCTCTCCTGTGAGGTAGCCGTCAATGAGCAAGGTTACATCTTCCACATCAAGACCGTCATTATGATTGAGGTCTCCATTAATTACTTGTGCACGAACAGTTGTAGTCAGCACGGTAGCTACGAGAAGCAGCAAAAAGCGTCTAAAAGTTTTCATGTTATTATTGGTTTTATAGTACTAATTTGACTGCAAAGGTATCACATACAAATGGGAAAAGTAAATTTATTGGAGAGAAAAAGAACTTTTTTCTTGTATGTAATTAACAAAAACTAAAATTCGTGGCTAATTCATGGTCATTTATGTTTAGGGATGTTCTAAAAATTAGCAAACTGATAGTCAGATGTTTCTGACTATCAGTTAATTAATTTTTAGAACATCCCTTAAACAAAACTGCCATCTGGGCCGTACATCAGAATATGTTTCTGGAAAGGCATATACTTATACGTCAGTCCTTGCAGGATGCCACCGAAAGTGCCGTCCGCATTAAAAATGGTGCTATTCGTTTTCGAAGAATACCATGTACCCGCAACGAGGCTGTTGTCCACCATGTAGGGGTTCACGGTGGGTTTGAGGGATTCCGTCTCGCCCGTCAAATAGCCGTCAATGAGCAGGGTGACATCATCCACATCCAGATCCCCGTTATGGTTCAGGTCGCCGTTAACCCAACTTTGACGCTTTGAACTTGATTTTTCTTGCTAATCAGCGACTTTCACATTCTTGTTATGGTGACTGTGTTCTACAGATTTTGATTTTTCGGAACGGCATTTTCTTGTAGTTCAACATGGAGTAGATGTCAG
>JAFTEV010000048.1 GCA_017453465.1 Bacteroidaceae bacterium
GAAATTCATGCCGCAAAGGTAAGCATAATTATTTTTACCGCTGTGTTCTACAATGGGGTTTTGAACTCTTTTCGTTGCTAACTGACTGTAAATCAAATGTAACTTTTTTGAAAAAATATCAAAGCGTTAAAGTTGGGTTAATTACTTGTGCCTGGGCCGTTGTGGTCAGCACGATGGCTGCAAGGAGCAGCAGAAAGCGTCGAAAAGGTTTCATAATCGTATCGATTTATGGTACTAAATTGCTGCAAAGGTATATCACAGGAACGGAAAAAGCAAATTTATTGGAGAGAAAAAGGAGGGCAAATATAATATATATAGGAAACACACCCTATTTAGAAATAAAATAGTGCATATCACCTTTGATCACCTCTTTTCAGGGTATTTTATTTAATTTTTTATCTTAATAGGCTTGTAATTCGAAAATTATATCTAATTTTGCAAACAAAAAAAGTAATAATATGAATAACTATAGACTATATAGTGTAGGACATTCCAATCAATCACAGGAAGATTTTTTACAATTACTATTTGCACATGGTGTAAATTGCATTGTAGATGTCCGTAGTGTACCCGCTAGCAAATACACACCACAATTTAATTTGGAACCATTGAAATGGTTTTTAAAAAGTCACAACATTCAATATTTACATTTTGGTGATGAATTTGGGGCAAGACGTATGGACTGTCTGGATTCTAACGAACAGGTAAATTTCGAGATGGCTGTGGAAACACCTAACTTTAAACATGGTGTGAAAAGACTAATGAAAGGTTTGGAGAAAGGATATTGTATTTCTCTTATGTGTTCAGAGGCAAATCCGCTGGAATGTCATCGATTCTCGCTTGTCTCCCGCTATTTCTACGACAACGGCCTGGATGTGCAGCATATCTTGAAAGGCGCGGAACTGGCACCGCACAAGACTCTGGAGGATGAGATGATTCAAGAGTATCTTCATGCCAAGAAGCATCGTCTGCCAGAGGTTGACCTGTTGTTTGGCACATACACGAAAAACGACCAGCGACGGGATGCCTATCGGCTGAAGAACAAGGAGATTGGATATAAGCCTCAGTTGGAATTAGAAGAAATATATTGACTATGATAACGCTTTATACGATTGGATTTACGAAGAAGAGTGCCGCACAGTTCTTCAATCTGCTGCGCGACAACCATATAAAACAGCTGGTCGATGTCCGCATCAGCAATAGCAGCCAGTTGGCCGGCTTTGCCAAAGGAAAGGATTTGGAGTTCTTCGTGAAGGAGATTTGCCATATCCCCTACAAGCACATCACCGACTTTGCCCCCACCAAGGACTTGCTCGACAAGTGGCACAAGGAGGAAGTGACGTGGCTGGAGTATGAGGACATTTATACAACCATGTTGAAAGAACGAAACATTCTGCGAAAATATGGGGTGAAACAGTTTGACGGCGCATGTTTCCTATGCAGTGAAGAGATGCCAGAGAATTGTCACCGTCGGCTGTTGGCCGAATACATGAAGAAACATTCTACGGAAAATATTCGGATTGTTCATTTACTGTAACAAACAATCAACAAAAGAGTTCTAATGGACAAAATAATCGAAATTGATGACAATTGGGAGGAACTTCTTTCTTTAAATATTATAAAGAAAGGGGATAGTCTCGAAGGCATAACTTTTGTAACCGATGGAGAAAAGTGGGGGGCGATGTGTTTAGACAATCCAATAATTCCCATTAAGTATGACAGTATATGTTTTTTGTCTAAAATGAATACTGATGAAGATCTTCATATCGTATGTGAGATAAATAATAAATATGACATTTTTGATTACTATGGGAATCCAGAATATGTAGGTTTAGCCAATTATGACGGAAGAGACTTCCGTTGCCATGAAAAACGCTTTTTTATTTGTTTAGCAAATTCGTATAAACGAGGAGGGAGATGTATTGCCGGAGTTGAAATAGATTCTAACAATTCAATTTTGTTTAACAATAATGGAAATCCAAAGTGGATTCGTCCTATTGAAACATATACACAATATGGAGAAATCCCTAATAACATTGCCTGTAACATCAAATTACTATCTTCTGTAACCCTAAAACATGTTGTGGGTTATCCTCAAACTGTACATCGTGAGAACGTGTCGTATGTAGAGATAGAGGCAAACCCATTACCCTTTCATGCAGATTCATCATTTTTAAACCAGTTTGTCGACAAAGTTCACCAGTCTATTTTTGGTAATCGAGGAAAAGCTGTTTCTGTTGACATGGCATCTAGGCTTGATTATTCACTTATGTTTATACATGTTCAGAATGCGAGTGCTTATATTGACGAGGACAGAGAAAGGTCGAAGAACCGAATGAAATTTATCTATTATGGAACAGAATATGAATTCCCTATTACAGACCCAATGTTTTTAGACAGCTTTAAAAGAGAACCTGAACGTTTTGCAAATATCCCAGACGTTTATCTAACAATCTCCCTTGGATTAGAGTTTGAAGGTTGGCATCATAAGTTGATAGCAGGAGTGATAATCCCGACAGATTCATTAGAGAACGAAAATAACGAAAATAGAACATCCCAACCCAAAGCATCAGATTGGTTCAATGAATATGAACAAGAGTTAGAACGACTCCTTGACCAAAAGGCAGACATAGAAGAACAAATAAATGAATTGCGACAAAAACTATTAAAACAAATGGAGAGTTATGGAGTAGAAAAAATACAGTCACATCAGTTTTCTATTAGCTATACTCCAACAAAAACCGTCATGCAATTTGATAGAAAAGCATTCAAAACAGAGAATGAAGATCTCTATTTCTGTTATTGCAAACCTAAGCAAAGAGAAGCTTCTATCATTGTAAAAAGAATCAAAAAAGAATAACAACATCAAGAATCCAACAATCTACACATAATGTCCAACATCGTCAAAAAGGTTTGGGTTAATAGACATAAAAAAGCACTGCTTTAGTACATTGGTGGCTACGCAGTGCTTTTTCATGTAAGTTCGAAGTCCGATTACTTCTTCTTCAGAATATCGCGAATCTCGGTGAGCAGCACTTCCTCCTTGGTTGGTTCTGGTGCAGGCTCTGGCTCGACGGGCTTCTCGGCCTCCTTCTTCTTGGCCAGCTCGGTGAGGCGTGTGATGCCCTTAATCATGAAGAAGATGGCGAGGGCTACGATGAGGAAGTCGATGATGTTCTGGATGAACATGCCGTAGTTCAGGGTAACAGCCTCGGTAGCTGCAGCCACTTCGTTGCCCAGCTCGTCCACCTGTACGGGGACAGCATCCTTCAGCACCAGCTTCAGGTCCTTGAAGTCCACGCCGCCGGTGAGCACGCCGATGGGGGGCATGATAACGTCGCTGACGAGCGAGCTTACAATCTTGCCAAATGCGCCGCCGATGATGACACCGACTGCCATGTCAACTACATTGCCCTTGAGAGCAAATGCCTTGAAGTCTTCAATAAATTTACCCATAGTCGAAAATTTTGTTTTAGGTTATAAAATGATAAATGAGTTTTACGTTTTAGCCTGTATGCCCGCCCAAAAGGTGAAAAATAACTTTAAGAGTGAGCCTTTTAAATAAAAAATTGTCAAATCGTTTGCAAAGTTAAAATATTTCTTCGTAACTTTGTCGATGAAAAAGAAAAAAAATTCATGTACTACCGCATTTTCCTATATTTAATAATGTTTACGGCAGCAATATTGATGGCCGCATGTCACACGGCGCACTACTGTAACTGCGGATAGGCGGCGGGACAGAAAGAAATTTATAAAGTGTTTAATAACATAATTTTTAACCCCTAAAAAAACTTGTATTAATGGCAACAAAAGTTGGTATTAACGGTTTCGGTCGTATTGGCCGTTTCGTATTCCGCGCAGCTCAGACTCGCGATGACATTGAAATTGTAGGTATTAACGACCTCTGCCCAGTTGACTATCTGGCTTACATGCTGAAGTATGACACGATGCACGGCATGTTCCAGGGCACTATCGAGGCTGACGTAGAGAACTCTCTCCTCATCGTTAACGGCAAGAAGGTTCGCGTAACAGCTGAGCGCAACCCAGCCGACCTGAAGTGGAACGAAGTAGGCGCTGAATACGTAGTTGAATCAACTGGTCTCTTCCTCACTCAGGAGAAGGCTCAGGCTCACATCGACGCAGGTGCAAAGTACGTAGTAATGTCTGCTCCTTCTAAGGACGCTACTCCTATGTTCGTTTGCGGTGTAAACTTCGACAAGTACGTAAAGGGCACTCAGTTCGTCAGCAACGCATCTTGCACAACTAACTGCTTGGCTCCTATCGCTAAGGTTCTGAACGACAACTTCGGCATCACTGAAGGTCTGATGACAACAGTTCACTCTACAACTGCCACTCAGAAGACTGTCGATGGTCCATCAATGAAGGACTGGCGCGGTGGCCGTGCTGCTTCTGGCAACATCATCCCATCTTCTACAGGTGCTGCAAAGGCTGTAGGCAAGGTTATCCCCGAACTGAACGGCAAACTCACTGGTATGTCAATGCGCGTTCCTACACTCGACGTTTCTGTAGTTGACCTCACTGTGAACCTCGCTAAGCCAGCTACTTACGATGAAATCAACGCTGCCATGAAGAAGGCATCTGAGACTCCTATCGAAGAGGGCGGTCTGAAGGGCGTACTCGGCTACACTGAAGATGCAGTCGTTTCTTCTGACTTCCTCGGTTGCACACTGACTTCTATCTACGACGCTAAGGCTGGTATCGCTCTGACTCCAACTTTCGTGAAGGTAGTTAGCTGGTATGACAACGAAATCGGTTACTCTAACAAGGTTCTTGAGCTCATCGCTCACATGAAGAAGGTTAACGGCTAATCACCGCTGACACACACGCACCCCCTCCCCCAAAGAGGGGGTGCCAGAAATACAGTGAACCCCGAAAGTTTTTGTACAACTTTCGGGGTTCACGCTGTCATAATAGTTCCGTTTCCTTTGTCCGCCCCATTCCCGTGCGCCGCCGCTATGTGGTCTTCTGCGACAGGCGCAACCGCTCGTTCAGCATATCGCACAAATCTTTGGCATTCATGGATGTGCCCGACATGGAAAGGGACTCCTGTGTGCCGCTCACTGCAAGATTGAACTTGCGAAAAAGACGACCCACACCGTTGGCACCAGCCAGCTTCTTCCGCTCCACACCCTTCTTGTAGTGGATTCCAATAAACTTATTTTGCCTTCCACCGAGCAGCACGAAAGACTCCACATCGGCAAAACGAATGTCAAACTGTTTCCACACGCTGTCGTAAACGATGCCTTCGTCAGAAATAGTCAGGTATGGCTGTCCTGTCAGCCGTTCTTTCAGCAGCCAATAAAGTAAAAGGAGAGAGCCCAAACCAAAGAACAGAATGCAAATCCATGTAAAAACCAGATGGAACAGGCTTAAGCTTCCACTACTTACCTTTGAAACTATGGAAATACCAGCCCCCACAAAAAGCATACACACCAAGACTATAAGGAGCATACGCCAAACGGAATGATAGATTTTGATTTCTTCCATAGTCCTTTTGTGTTTAAGTATTCATAACAACGTCCCTGCGTGGAGTTGCTCTACAGGGAAAATCAAGTCCCAGTTCTTACCCCAGACGATGTTGCCGTTCTCGATGGCAAAGCGGCTGAACTTGCGGGAGTCGAGATATTTGTTATACTGCGGGTGGGGATGGCGACGGATGAATTCGCCGATGTCCACCGTCTGCACGGTGTTGTCGCTAAACGTCAGGCTAACAGTCAGGTTGCCCTTGTTCTCGGCCTTGACGATGAAAAGTCTCTCCATATTGCGTTTCCTCCTTATAGTTTCGTATGGGCAATGCTTCTTCTCCGTCCTGCAGGCGTGTGTTAGTGCTTCATCGCACGGTCCATTTCGCGGCGGTCTTCCTTGGCCTTGAGGGTCTGACGCTTGTCGTACTCCTTCTTGCCTTTGGCCAGAGCGATGTCGAGCTTGGCACGCCCGTTCTCGTCGATGTAGAGCTGGACGGGTACGATGGTGAAGCCCGGTGCCTTTGTGTCGGCATCCAGTTTGCGCAGCTCCTTGCGGTTGAGCAGCAGCTTGCGCTCCCGCCGCTCCACGTGGTTGTTGTAGGAGCCAGCCATATACTGCGCCACGTACATGTTCTTCACCCACAGCTCGCCATTGATGAAGTAGCAATAGGTGTCCACCAGTCCGGCCTTGCCCGCACGAATGCTCTTGATTTCCGTGCCCGTGAGCACTATGCCCGCCGTGTAGGTGTCAATAAATTCGTAGTCGAAGGCTGCGCGCTTGTTTTTGATGAGCACTGCCCCTGGTTTCAGTTCCTTCTTCTTGTTTGCCATTGCCAATTATTCTCCTATGGTGAATCGTTCTGCATGAGTGGTCACATAGCTGGCCACCTGCGGCGTAGCCTCTTCCTGATGGTCGTCGAGGAAGTCGTCGCCCAGTTCGTTCAGCGTCTCCAGCTGTTCGTACAGAGCCATAAACTCCTCGTCCGTCATATCGCGCTCCAGTTCCTCACGGTGGCGGTGGTATTCCGACTTCACGCTGTAGAGCAGCTTGCTGAGTTCGCGCATCCCCCACTCTTTCTTCAGCACGTAGGGGAAAGGTCCCTCCAGCACGTAGCCAGCAAAGCCGTTCTGGATGAGCTGTATGAATCCGCCCTCCATCACTTCGTCGAGCAGGTAGCGGTAGGCCAGCAGTGTATGCTGGTCGGTGGTGAGCTGCCCCATGTTCTCTGGGGTCAGCCCGCCACCGAGGTGCGCCAAATACTGGTCTGTAATGTATGTGATGAAGTCTGCCGCTGGCAGTTCATCATACTTCTGCCGTATTTCTGTCTGGGTCAATGTCACTGGGCAAGCAAAGATGCGTTACTTCAAGATGTTGTAGAGCAGAGATGCCAGTGACACCAGGATGCTGGTCGAGGTGAACCACAGCGAAGTCTCAGAGCCTACGCCAGAGTTCTTGGCCTTCGTCTTGTTCGGTGTCACATAGACAATATCGTTCTGCTGCAACTGGTAATAAGGCGAATTGATGATGTTGGCATCATTCAGGTTCAGTTCCACAATCTGCTTTTCGCCCTTAGCACTCTCGCGGATGACCTTCACGCAGTCGCGGCGACCCCAGATGGTCATGTCGCGTGCCATGGCCAGAGCTTCGAAGATGTTCACCTTGCCGTTTGAGATGGTGTACTGGCCAGAGCTGTTCACTTCGCCCACCACCGAAATCTTGAAGTTGGTGTAGTTCACGACCACCATCGGACGCTCCTTCACGTACTTGGGATAAATCTGGTCGGCAATGTAGTCCTCCAGCTGGAACTTTGTCAAGCCCGCAGCCTTGATTTTGCCCAAGATGGGGAAGTTGATGTAGCCTTCGTTGTCCACCGTATAGACGATGAGAGCCGACTGCGTAGTCAGGTAGTTGGAATTAACAGAAGTCGCGCTCTCGCGGCTCGACTGCACAACGAGGTTGAACATACGCACACCGTCGGCATTGAGCGGGTCGTTCACAGTGATGGTGAACTGGTCTTTCGGCATAATCTTAGCGTCATACAGTCCCGTAGCAGCCGAGAGGTCCACCTCCCTGCTGTTCTGGATATAGGGCACGTTCTTGTACGACATACAGCCCGTCAGGGTCAGGGTAGCAGCAAGTGCTATGGCCGATAATACTTTTTTCATCATGATAAAAACTTTTGATTTAATGAATGAATATTTATTTCTTTATAATATAATAATGTATTCGCAAGAAAACGGGAATGCAGTGCGCGACAGAAATCAACACATTACATTTGCGGCTGCAAAGGTACAAAAAAAGCTTGTAATCAAAAAACGATTTTTCGAGAAATAACGTAATTCTGCCTAAAATATAGGCAATCAGTGGAAAATTACAAGTAACCGACAGAATGGCACAGTGTGTCAGCATCGGTGTGGGGCTGGCACATCTTTTGGTAACGAAGAATGGGAAAAATCAATACACATATATTTATTATGACACAAGACATTAACAATAATGAGGAGGAACTGCTGAACGAGGCAGCCCAGGAGAGTGAAGAAACGCAGAACGAGGAACCACAGACGGAGGAGACTGCCAAGGAATCGCCGGAAGAGGCTCCGAAGGAAAAGACTGTGGAAGAAAAACTTGCTGAGGCTGAAGAACAAATTGCAGAACTGAAGAAGCAAATGCTCTACAAGGCTGCAGAGTTTGACAACTATCGCAAGCGCGTGATGCAGGAAAAGGCCGAACTCATCAAGAATGGCGGCTCAAAGGTCATCACAACCATCTTGCCCATCATTGACGACTTTGAGCGTGCCGAGCAGAACATGGAGAAACTGGAAGACGTGGCAGCCTGCAAGGAGGGTGTCACACTGATTATAGATAAGTTCATGAAACTCCTGAAGCAGGAGGGACTGGCCAAAATTGACGCTGTGGGCAAGGATTTCGACACCGACTACCACGAAGCTGTGGCTATGGTGCCAGGAATGCCTGAAGACAAGAAGAACAAGGTCATCGACTGCATCATGGACGGCTACATGCTCAACGACAAGGTGATACGCCATGCAAAGGTGGCGGTTGCCGAATAAACTTTTCAAACGGATATGGCAAACAAGAGAGATTACTACGAAGTCCTGGGCGTACAGAAGGGCGCAACGGACGATGAAATAAAGAAAGCCTACAAGAAACTGGCCATCAAGTATCACCCAGACCGTAATCCGGGTGACAAGACTGCTGAGGAGAAATTCAAGGAGGCGGCAGAGGCTTACGAAGTGCTGCACGACCCGAAGAAACGTCAGCAGTATGACCAGTTTGGCTTTGAGGGTCTGGGCGATGCCGGTGGTTTCGGTGGCGGACAAGGCATGGACATGAACGACATCTTCAGCCACTTTGGTGACATCTTCGAGGAGATGGGCTTCGGTGGTGGCCGTGGATTTGGCGGATTCGGTGGATTTGGCGGCAGTGGTCGTCGGCAGCAGAAGCCTGTCTTCAAGGGCCGTGACCAGCGACTGCGCGTTGAACTCACTCTGGAGGAGATTGTCAACGGCTGCACGAAGAAGTTCAAAATCAAGAACGACGTGACTTGTGACCACTGCCACGGTACGGGCTCGGCAGACGGCAAAATTGACCAGTGCCCCACGTGCCACGGTTCGGGCTATGTCATCCGCAGCCAGCAGAGCATCTTCGGCATGATGCAGAGCCAGAGTGTCTGCCCCGACTGTCACGGCGAAGGCACAGTCATCAAAAACAGATGTAGCCATTGTCATGGTGAAGGCATTATGCCAGGCGAGACACTGGTGGAGGTGAACTTCCCTGCCGGTCTGCAAGAGGGCATGGTGCTCACCCTGGACGGCAAGGGCGGAGCCGGACGACACAACGGTGTGAACGGCGACCTGCAAATCATCATCAAGGAGAAGCCCAACGCAGAATTGCTGCGCGACGGAAACGACCTCATCTACAACCTACTGCTGAGCATTCCACAGGCTGTACTGGGTTGCACCGTGGAGGTTCCCACGGTGGATGGCAAGGCACGACTCACCATTCCGGCTGGCACACAGCCTGGCACCGTGATGCGACTGCGAGGCAAGGGTGTGCCACAGGTGCAGGGCTACAACCGTGGTCAGCGTGGTGACGAACTGGTCAACATCAGTGTCTATATGCCACAGACCTTGAGCCGAGATGAGAAGCAGGCCCTTGAGAAGATGCAGCACAGCGACAACTTCACACCACAGGAGAGCGTGAAGCAGAGCATCTTCAATCGATTCAAGAGCTATTTCAGCAAATAGGCAATCGCAGCAGAGTACGATGAACTACAAAGAAACGATAGAGTACCTGTACAACAGTGCTCCACTTTTCCAGAATGTTGGCAAGGCCGCATACAAAGAGGGTCTTGCCAATACTTTTGCCCTCGACGAACACTTTGGGCATCCGCACCGCCGCTACAAGACCATTCATGTGGCGGGCACCAACGGCAAAGGTTCTACGAGCCACACACTGGCAGCCATCCTGCAAAGTGCCGGATACAAGGTAGGACTTTACACCTCGCCCCATCTGGTTGACTTCCGCGAGCGCATCCGTGTGAATGGAGAAATGGTCAGCGAACAGTTTGTTGTTGACTTCGTAGCAGAGAACCGAAACTTTTTCGAGCCGCTCTACCCTTCCTTCTTTGAACTCACCACGGCCATGGCCTTCCTGTACTTTGCAGAGATGCAAGTGGACGTAGCCGTTGTAGAGGTTGGGCTGGGCGGAAGGCTGGACTGCACGAACATCATCAAGCCAGAGCTGTCTGTCATCACCAACATTTCGTTTGACCACGTGCAGTTCCTGGGCAATACATTGGCTCAGATTGCAGGCGAAAAGGCTGGCATCATCAAGCCAGATGTGCCGGTTGTCATTGGTGAGGCAGTAGAGGAAACTCGACCTGTGTTTGAAGCAAAAGCCCATGAAGTGAACACACAGATTAGCTTTGCCGAGGATGCACCTGAAGTTTTAGACTATAGCTTTAACAAGGAAAAAGAAATTTATTATCTAACAAAATCATACGGAGAACTGTTTGGAGAACTCTGTGGTGCCTGTCAAGCCAAAAACACCAATACAATTTTGACCGCAGTCAACATTCTCAAAGAGAGTTCTGCTTTCCAAATAAACATTGAAAATATAAGGCAGGGATTTGCTCATGTCTGTGAACTGACTGGCTTGATGGGCCGCTGGCAAGCCATTCAAACATCGCCCATGACGGTGTGCGACACGGGACACAACACAGGCGGATTCCAATATATTGCCCAGCAGCTTGCGCAGCAGCCGTGCCAGCAAATGCGCATCGTCATGGGCATGGTGAATGACAAGGACATCAACGGCGTGCTCGCCATGCTCCCAACCCAGGCTGTGTACTATTTCACTCAGGCCAGCGTGAAACGTGCGCTGCCCGCAGAAGAAGTTGAACGGCTTGCCTCGGCACATGGACTTCAGGGTAAATGTTACCCCACTGTGGCTAAAGCATACCAAGCTGCCAACCATGATGCAGGGAAGGATGATTTCATCTACATCGGTGGCAGCAGTTATGTTGTTGCCGACCTGTTGACATTTCTGCAAACTTCGTCACAAAATCAAGAGGCATCCTCATAACACAGGAGGCCTTTTTTATGCTATTTGAAGTTCCGTTTTTATCCTTTTAAAGACCATAAAAGAGGCATTTTGGCTCAACAACGGGCGATTTAAGTTTTTTTATAAAAATAATAGCCCAATTATTTAGTTTGTCCGAAAAAAAAACGTTTAATTTGCAAAAGCGAAACGAAAAACCATTCGCAAAACAGAGAACAATTTAATCTAATACTTAATACTAAACTATCTTTTAATATGAGCAAAGTACAGCCAAAACTCAGCGGCCTCAAGGCTGAGGATTTCCAGAAAGAAATTAATGGCAAGAAGACAGACCTTTTCACCCTGGTGAACAAGGATGGTTATGAAGTTTCCATCACCAACTACGGCGGTGCAATTGTGGCCATCATGGTGCCAGACAGGGATGGCAAGGTGGCAAACGTGATTCAGGGACACGACAACATCGATGCCGTTGTCAATTCGCCCGAACCTTACCTCTCTACACTGATTGGTCGCTACGGCAACCGTATTTGCAAGGGTAAGTTCCAGCTTGGTGGCAAGGAGTACAGCCTGGCCATCAACAACGGGCCCAACGCCCTGCACGGCGGCCCCACAGGTCTGCACGCACAGGTGTGGGATGCCTACCAGACGGGCGACCAGAACCTGACGCTGAACATCATCCTGCCTTATGGACACGAAGGCTTCTCTGGTGAAGTAAAGATTTCAGTAGAGTTTACTTGGACTGATGACAATGAATTGGTTATTGAATACTTGGCTACCACCAACAAGCAGACCATCATCAACCTGACCCACCACGCATTCTTCTCACTGCAAGGCATTGCCAACCCAACACCTGGCATAGAAGACCAGATGCTCTACATGAACTGCGACTTCTACATCCCCATCGACGACACCAGCATTCCGACAGGCGAAATCCGCAGCGTGAAGGGCACTCCATTTGACTTTACCACACCGAAGCCCGTTGGCCAGGACATCGATGCCGACGATATACAGATTAAGAATGGTGCCGGCTACGACCACTGCTTTGTCTGCAACAAGAAGGAGTTTGGTGAACTCTCGCTGGCAGCCCGCCTTGTGGAGCCTAAATCGGGCCGCGTGCTGGAAACCTACACCACGGAACCAGGCGTACAGATTTATACTGACAACTGGGCTACTGGCTACCCCATCCAGCAGGGCTGCACGGCACCACGCCGCTCAAGCATCTGCTTCGAGGCACAGCACTTCCCCGACAGTCCGAACCGCCCATACTTCCCACCCGTTGTGCTGAAGCCAGGCGAGAAATACACGCAGAAGACTATCTACAAGTTTGACGTAGAATAAACGCCCCCATACTACCCTCACCCACGACCCTGCAAAGGTTCTGTGGGCGAGGGTTTCTTGCTTTTGATATATAAACTAAAACATTATTTATAATCATCAATCACAAAAAAACATTATGTCACAAAACAAACCGAACTATTTGTTTCCGCTGATCATTGTGTTCATCGTGTGCTTCCTTATCGGATTCATCACGACCATGAACAACTCCATGATTGAGTTCTGCAAGGAAGCATTCAAGCTGACCGACACACAGGGCCAGCTGGTGAACACCTTCTTCTATGGTGCTTACTTCTTCTCCATCCCATTCGCCATGATGATGAGCAAGATTGGCTACAAGGCCACACTTGTTCTGGGTCTGACCGTCGTAGGTCTGGGCTTCATTGCCAACAACTTGGGCGTGACAGCCGCACTGGGCACGGAGAGTGTTTATACCGTATTCCTCTGCTGCATGAGCCTCGTTGCGCTGGGCGTTGTGATGCTTCAGCTTGTAGCCAATCCTTATGTGATGGTGCTGGGTGCCCCCGAAAGCGGTGCATTCCGCATGACGCTGTCTCAGGCACTGAACTCTGTGGCAACCACTGTTGCTCCAATCTTTATCACTTACGTCATCATCGCCGGTAAGCCAAAACTGCCAGAGAACGTGCCTGGCCCATTCCTCATGCTGGGTATCTTTGCGCTGGTGATTGCAGCCATCCTGTTCTTCATCAAGTTGCCAGACCCAGATATGGTCAAGTCGGCAGACGATGCCGTAGAAGCAACAGACATGAAGCAGTACAAGAGCAGCGTGTTCCAGTACCCACACGTGTGGTTCGGCGCATTGGCTATTGCCATGTACATGGGCTTGGAGATTGGTATTCCCTCCATGCTTCCTGCTTACTGGAAGGCTGACCCCAGTCTGCCAGGCAGTGCCACAGACTATCTGCCCTACTACTGGGGCGGCATGATGGTAGGTCGTTTCGTCGGTTCAGCCATCTTGGCCAAGTTCCAGGCACGCACCTTGTTGTCTTGCTGCTTGATTCTTGGTGCAGCCTGTGTGGGCATTTCATTCGTTCTGCCAGGCATGTACGCCGTTTATGCCATGTTGGCAGCCGGTCTGTTCCACTCAGTGATGTGGCCACTCATCTTCAATCTGGGTCTGCAGGAACTGGGACCTCACACCAAGAACGCATCGGGCCTCATCAACATGGGCGTGCTCGGCGGTGCCACACTACCATTGCTCATGGGTGCCGTGGTTGACAATCCAAGCCTCGGCGTTGGCGTTGCCATCATGATGATGTTCGTTTACTATGCTTACGTCTTCTGGTTCTGCAACTTCGGAAGCAAAATCGGTATCAGCGGAAAATAATACAGAAGGGAGAGCTATAGGTTACAATGACGAAGCTTATAGCTCTCCGTCATAAAAACATTTGAATAAACAACCCATTATTTATTAACTATTAAAATAAAACTAAATCGTTATGAAATTAAAGATTGACGACGTCCGCAGTCGTTTCATCAAGCACCTTGGCGGCGAGCCAGGCTCAGTTTACGCATCACCAGGCCGTATCAACCTCATTGGTGAGCACACAGACTACAACGGTGGATTTGTATTCCCCGGCGCTGTAGAGCAGGGCATGATTGCCGAGATTCGTCCTAACGGCACACGCACCATCCGTGCCTATTCCATCGACCTGAAGGACTATGCAGAATTCAGCATCGACGACGAAAAGGGCCCAAAGGCCAGCCACTTCCGCTACATCTTTGGTGTAGTTCGCGAAATGATGGCTCTAGGTGTACCCGTAGAGGGCTTCGATACAGCCTTTGCAGGTGATGTTCCAAACGGTGCAGGCATGTCTTCTTCTGCTGCACTCGAAAGCTGCTATGCCTTTGCCATCAACGACTTGTTCGGCGGCAACAAGATTGACAAGATGACTTTGGCCAAGGTGGGTCAGGCTACAGAGCACAAGTACATCGGTGTGAACTGCGGCATCATGGACCAGTTTGCCAGCGTATTCGGCAAGAAGGGACACCTCATGCGCCTCGACTGCCGCAGCGGGGAGTTTGAATACTATCCTTGGAATCCGAAGGGCTACAAGCTCGTCCTCATCAACTCCTGCGTAAAGCATGAACTCGTGGGTTCTCCATACAACGACCGCCGTCGTTCCTGCGAAAACTGTGTGAAGGCCATCAAGGAGCTCCACCCAGAGAAGGAAATCACAACCCTGCGTGAGGCCACTTGGGAAGAGCTGAAGGAAATCGAAGGCAAGGTTTCGGCTGAAGACATCAAGCGTGCCACCTTCGTGCTGGGCGAGAAAGACCGCGTGCTGGCTGTGTGTGACGCATTGGAGAAAGGCGACTACGAAACTGTGGGCCAGAAGATGTACGAAACTCACTACGGCCTGTCGAAGGACTACGAAGTGAGCTGCGAAGAACTTGACTTCCTCAACGACATTGCCAAGGAGTGCTCCGTAACAGGTTCGCGCATCATGGGCGGTGGCTTCGGCGGCTGCACCATCAACCTTGTGGCTGAAGAACTGTACGACAATTTTGTAAAGACAGCTGTTGACAAGTTCCAGCAGAAATACGGCAAGAAGCCAATCGTCATCGACGTAGTCATTGGCGACGGTTCACGAAAGCTCTGCTAACATCAAAGACTACCAACAAGCAAAGCGAGGGTTTCTTTTTCTGAAATCCTCGCTTTGCTTGTCTTTGCCCCATTCACTCAAAAGTCCAAATCAATATTTATGCTTGTTTCCTGATATGGAACGTCCTCTGCACTGTTGCCATGAGACTGCGACTCTTCTATCGCCACGTCTTCCACAGCCTCTCCCTTAGCCACACTGATTGTCTTCAGTAGTGCTGAAACAAATTTCTCATAGTCCTCTTTATAAAGGAAAATCTTATGCTTCTGAAAAGTAAACTGAGGATTCACTATGTCACCTTCCACTATCTTCTTGCTCTCAGTAATCGTCAAAAACTTCTCGCCATAACGAGTCTCCTTCACGTCAAAATAATAAATGCGTTTACCTGCTTTTACAGATTCAGAAAACACAATGTCGCGCTCATTATCTGCCATAATTCTTAATTCTACAGTTATTAGTAAATAATGTGATAAAAGTTGTTTAATTGTTAGCCAACCTCTGCGTTCTTGCAGAATTTTTGTTCATATTTTCAAATTGAGCTGCAAAATTGTTTATATTTTTTGTTTTTAGCAAGAAAAAAGAGTTTTTTTTTCATTTTTACGCAATGATTTAAAAAAAATGAGGCTCAAATGAAGTTTTTTTGCTACATTTGCAGCGTTTTTCCCGCCTTCTTTCATCTTTTTGCAAAAAAGGAGATAGAGGCATCAAATAAAAGTTGTTTTTTGATATGATTAATAGAACGCTGATTAGACTTAAGATTGTACAACTTGTGTATGCCTTTTATCAGAACGATGGCAAAACTGTGGAAACTGCGGAGAAGGAATTGCTGTTCAGCCTCTCGAAAGCCTACGACCTTTACAATATGTTGCTGTTGCTAATGGTGACGGTTACACGCTACGCACGCAAACAGGTGGAAGAGAAAGAAAAGCTCAATCAGGCAGCCCACATCGACGAATCCGTCAGTCACCGATTTGTGGACAATCGTTTTGCAGTCCAGCTGGAAGACAATCTGCAATTGCGTCAATACGTTCAGAACCAGAAAAGAACATGGGACGGAGAAATCGTCTATATCAAGAGTCTTTATGAAAAAATCGTTTCTTCCGACATCTACAATGAATACATGAAGAAGGAAGGCGAAACCACCTACGCTGAAGACAGGGAACTGTGGCGTTCACTCTACAAGAATGTCATCATGAAAGACGATTCGCTCGACGAGGTCATTGAAGACCAAAGCCTCTACTGGAACGATGACCGTGAAATTGTAGATACCTTCATTCTGAAAACCATCAAGCGTTTCAACGAAGAGAATGGAAAGGACCAGGAACTCATGCCTGAATACAAGGACGAAGAAGACAGGGCCTTCGCCGTAAGACTCTTCCACCGCACACTTGCAAACGACGAATACTATCGTGGACTCATCATCCAAAGCATCAGGAACTGGGAGTTCGACCGCCTGGCCTACATGGACATCTGCATCATGCAGACTGCCATTGCCGAGATGCTTAGCTTTGCAGAAATCCCCGTATCGGTCACCATCAACGAATACGTGGAAATAGCCAAATGGTACAGCACACCAAAGTCGGCAGGCTACGTGAACGGCATCATCGACGCTGTGGCCAGAAGGCTCAAATCGGAATTGAAACTGATGAAACAAACAAACAATAACAACAACTGACACTTCCCCACCCCCATTCGATGACCGATGGGAAGCGGAGAAGACACACTAAAAAACTCATCCAATATGGTTACATTACTTCAGGCACAAGCCCCAGCTGGTGGCGGAATGCAAATGATCTTGATGATTGTCATCATGTTTGCCATCGTCTATTTCTTCATGATCCGTCCACAGCGGAAACGCCAGAAAGAGATAGAAGCATTTCGCAACGCCCTTGCCATTGGCGACAAAGTCATTACAGCCAGCGGCGTTTACGGTACCATCAAGTCGCTCAATGCCGGAGAACAATATCTCACCATTGAGATAGCCAAGGGAGTGGAAATCAAGGTGGACCGCAATTACGTGTTTGCCGATGCCACACAGCAGCAGACACAGGCTCGCTAAACCCGCACACACGGCCCACTTTCCAGCGCCGGTTCACGTTCTCCACACGAATATGACATGACAAGCAAGGAATACCTAAGAAAAATCACTGGCTCATGCCATGTATTAGCCAGAAGATTGCGGTTGGTACGTATCAATCGCAATTTTCTTGTATTCCTCATCTTCCTTGCCATTGCCATCGCCTTCTGGTTCATGCAGACGCTGAAGGAATCTTCCTCCACACAGTTCGTCTATGACATCCGCCTGACCAATGTCCCTAAGGAAGTCATCTTCACATCAGACATTCCCAAGAGCATCGCCATCAGCGTGACGGGACGCGGATGGGCATTGCTGCAATACATGTCAAGGAAGGAGTCGAAAGAACTCATCGTCGATTTCAAGGACATAGAAAAATCGCGCAGCAAACTAACGCTCGACAACAACCTCTGGCGCAGGCTGCTCATGCACAGGTTTGGCAGCACCATCAAGTTTGTAACAGCCATCCCCAGCACACAAGAGGTGTACTACTCCAACGGAACCGTAAAGCGGGTGCCCATTGTGTTCGACGGAAAAATCACAACCGAACTGCAACACCTCCTCTGCGGTGTGCATCTCTACCCCGACTCCACCGACATCATCGCCCCCACCTATATGCTCGACAGCATCACGGAAGTGCACACCAGATATCAGGAATTCAAGAACCTGGACGACACGCTCACGACTGTCATCCCGCTCCATACGGCCACAGGCATCAAGGTCATCCCCGACTCGGTGAAGATAGACATCTGCGTTGACCTCTTCACCGAAAAGACCGTGGAAGTCCCCATCTACTGCGAAAACATACCCAGCAACAAGCTCATGCGCACATTCCCGTCGAAGGCCAAAGTCACGTTCCACGTCAGTGCAACCCTCTTCAACAAAATAACCCCCGAAGACTTCATTGTCGTCGTTGACTACAACGAAGCCAAAACAGGCCAGAGCAAATGCACCCTGCAACTCCGTTCCAAACCCGAAGGCATCAGCCATGCCCGCATCACACCGCAGGCCATAGAATACGTGATTGAGTCAACCGACAACTGATAAACAATAGTGAAACAACCCCAAAAGCGCAACCCATGAAAATAGGCATCACAGGCGGAATAGGCAGCGGAAAAACATACATCAGCCAACAGCTTGCAGCAGCAGGATACCCTATCTACAACTGCGACGACGAAGCCAAACGGCTCATGCACTCCAGTCCGCATATACGCCACCAACTGACAAGCCTCATCGGTCCCCACGCCTACACTGCCAACGGCCAACTCAACAGAGCCGCCATTGCAGAATACCTCTTTAGCAATGAAGAACATGCAGCACACATCAACGCGATTGTGCACCCTGCCGTAAAAGCCGACTTCCGGGCATGGGCCACACGCCAGACAGCCCCCCACTGCTTCATGGAGAGTGCCATCCTGTTCGAGTCGGGCTTCAATGACACCGTGGACAAAGTAGTCCTCGTCTATGCCGACGAACAGACACGCCTCCACCGAGCCATCCAGCGAGACCACGCCACCGAGCAGCAGATTCGGGCACGAATGGCCCAGCAAATACCCACGGCTGAGGCAGTACGGCGGGCAGACTACGTCCTCAACAACACCCAGACAGCAAACACAGCAGCCGAAATGCAGAAACTGCTACATTGGATAGAAACAAACAACCATCAATAATAAACAATTCTTTAATTAATAAAACCCATTATGCTCAAAACAATTCTTGCCATTGCTGGCAAACCAGGACTCTACAAGCTCGTCTCACGCGGCAACAAGAACCTCATCGTTGAAACCGTTGACGCACAGAAAAAACGTATGCCCGCATTCGGAGCAGACAAAGTAGTATCGCTCGGCGACATTTCCATCTACACGGACGATGACAAAGAAGTTCCGCTCGCCCAAGTACTCGAAAACATCAAAACCGAATACGCAGAAAAGGTCGTCCCCCTTTCGCCCAAAAAAGCAGCCCAGGAGGAAATCATTGCCTTCTTTGAAAAGGCACTCCCCAACTACGACCGCGACCGCGTCCGTGTCAGCGACATGCGCAAAGTGCTCTCGTGGTACAACCTGCTCGTAGAATACGGCATCACCACCTTTGCCCCTGCCCAGACCGAAACACCCGACGAAAACAAGACTGCCGAGACTCCTGCTGCCGCCGAAACCAAAACCAAGAGCAGCTCGAAAGCCCCTGTCCAGAAGAACACAGCCAAGCGAGCCACCGCTCCCAAGACTGCAACAGCCAAGAAGAGCACCGTCAAGAAGACAGGCAACTCCTCTAAATAACACATCGGAACACTCTCCCACTCCGGCGAGACAGTTCTCCAGCAGCAGCCGCACTGCATGGCCACGACAACGGGACCGCAGTGCGGCTGCCGTCGTACCCCTATGCCACAACCGCAGCACAACTGTGCCACCGCAGCGACAGTGCTTTGCCACCGCAGCAGAACAACTGTGCCACCGCTACAAGAGGGCTTTTTGTGAATATCAAGACACACTTTTGGCAATTTTGTTTGTAGATTTTCCAAAAAAACTTTACCTTTGCAAAAATTTTACCACTGCTATGAGAATAGGCAAAGCAAGAGGCAAAGCCCTGCTCACAGCCAGCATCGCTTGCATAGGAGCGACCGTTGGGTCTTGTGTAAAAGAGCAGGCAGCAAACAGGGAATGCGACATTCGAAGGGCTGAGATACATTTGCCTCAGCCCGAAAACTATTTCTTCTTGCTGAATGACACCGTGGCACCGATGCTGGACGATTTAGGATCGAGCAGCATCATTTTTAAGGGCGTAAAGCCCACAGCCGACCTGTCGAGCATCACACCTACGTTTACCATCTCAAAAGGAGCCACGCTGTTTCCGCCACAAGGTACACTGCGCGATTTTTCGGACGGGAAAATTCAGACCTACTTCGTCATTGCCGAAGACGAAGCCGAACTGGTGGAACGCCCCACTACCCCAGAAGCTACCATAGAATATATGTTGCGCCTGGCAGAATACGCCAAGGCCGGCAGACACGTGCGCCCCTACCAGGTGAGCTTCAGTGCCAACCTGATTGACATGAGCGATGTCATCAGCTACGACTTCAGCAACTACTACCTTGAGACGCAGTCGCGGAAATTCTACGAATGGAGCGACCCCTTTGAGGGACAGCCCCGCACCGTGCCCAACTGGGCTACGGCCAACAAGGGCTTCAGCACCGCTCGCGGCAGTGCGCTGCCAGAAGAGTACCCCACCGTGCCCATCGCTACAGGCGGTGTGGACGGCGGACCATACGTGAAGCTCACCACAAGCAGCACGGGCGAGTTTGGCGAACTGTTCAAGATGCCGCTGGCTGCCGGAAACCTCTACTTGGGCACATTCGACTTCAGTGTGGCCCTGACCAACACGCTGCAGGCCACACGCTTCGGCGAAAACAGCATCTTGGGCCGAAAGCCTGTCTGCTTTTCGGGCTACTACCAGTATGCCCCCGGCGAACAGATGACCAACCAGTATGGCGAAAACATACTGGGCACAGACCAGCCCGCCATCTACTGTGTGGTTTACCGGAACCGTGACGAAAAGGGCAACCCCGTAGTGCTACACGGCGACGACGTGGAGACCAGCCCGCTGGCTGTGGCCAGGGCTGAGGTGACAAACTGGCAGACTGGACTGAACGGATGGGTGCAGTTCGAGCAGCCCTTCGTGTGGAAGGAACAACTCGACCCCGCTGTGCTGGAAGCGCACGGATACAATTTTGCCATTGTCTGCTCGTCGAGCAAGGACGGTGCCACCTATAGCGGAGCACTGGGCAGTGTGTTGCTGGTTGATAACTTAAAGCTGACTTTTGAATGAAAACAAGAATACTTTCCCTGATTTTCCTGGCCACAGCCATGAGCGGCATGGCGCAAACTTTCGACATAGTAGCTCGCGCAGGATACAGCGTTGGCGGCACCATGCCAATGGGCTTCCCCAAAGAAATGCGCGGAATGAACTCATACGCACCGAAGTTCAACTTCCGTGTGGGTGCAGACGCAACCTACATGTGGAACAAGCACTGGGGCATACTGTCGGGCCTGCGCTTCGAGCAGAAAGGCTTCAAGACCGACATAAGCCTGCGGCAGTTCGACGTGATTCTGCGTCAGGGTGTAGAGGAAATTACAGGCCCCTACACGGGCAACGTGGTTGTCAACATTCGGCAGATAGGCTTCACCCTGCCCCTGCAGGCCGTGTGGCAGCCCAACGAAGTCCTGCGCTTGAAGGCCGGCCCCTACATTTCGGTGCTGACAGGACGCTCGTTCCACGGCTACGCCTATGGTCACACAGGCAGCGACGGCAAATCGACAGCCTACCTGAGAAGGGGCGAAGTGCGGGGCGACTTGGTGTATGTGGGCAACGACGAGACAACACGTGGCTACTTCAACGGCGACAGCTTCGACAACTACCTGCGCCGCTTCCAGTGGGGGCTCGACGTGGGTGTGGACTGGACTTTCGCCCGCAAATGGGGAGCCTTTGCCGACCTCAGCTATGGACTGAACAGCGCATTCAACAGCAGCGAGGGCAACCCCGTGACCATGGGGCTGTACCCGCTCTACGGAACATTCGGACTGGTGTATAAGCTCAAACATTAGAAAAGAAATATGAAAAAGAAATGCTTCATTCCCCATGCTTCATTCCTCTTCCTCCTGCTCCTGGGGCTGATAGCCTGCGGAGACGACTACGAGGAACTGGGCTACGTGCCCACAGCCATTGGCGACAACAGCCACACAGCCACACAGCCAAAGACGGAAGATGACGGCAACGGACAGGGAGGCACAGGCGGCGAATCGGCAGGTTCGCTGGCCGACATCCTGAACAGCTCATACACGGGACTGCTTCAGGTGACAGTGGATGGGGAGTCGAATACTCCTACGGAACAGACCATTGAGATTGAGAAAGTAGATGACAATCACATCAACTTCATGCTGAAGAACTTCATGCTGGCCAGCGGCGAAGACCGCATCCCCGTGGGAACCATCAATCTGGCAGGCATAGAACTGAAGCAAGACGGCAACAACGTCACCTTCTACATCCTGCAAGACATCTACATCCAGAACGGAGACGAAAGTCTCAGCAGCGAATGGCTGGGTCCCATGCTCGGCCCTGTGCCCGTAGAACTTTCGGGCATTGGCAACAAAGAGCAACTGGACATTGACATCGACATCAACATGGTCAGCCTTGGCCAGATTATTCATGTAGATTTTCAAACAACAAACAATCAATAACCAATAAATCAACTATTTTTATTATGGTAAAAAACTACCTCACACTTGTGGCATTCGCAGCCGTATGCGGCCTGAATGCCAACGCACAGCAATTAGAGAACGCTACTTTTGATGCAGACTGGGTTAATTGTTATCCCTGGGAGAAAGGCGACATGGTAACAACCGCCTACGGCACACAGCCCAAAGGCTGGTGCGTGTCGAATGTTCCAAACTCTCTGATGCCAACTGTTGCAGCAGAAGAAGTAGGTGCCGATGGCACGGGCAAGGCAGTGAAGCTCTCGAATGTAGGCGTTATGGGACAAACAGCCCCTGGCTATATCACGCTGGGAACTACCTGGGCTACAGCTGAAACCCAAGCGACCAATGTACGAAATGCTGACGGTGGCGTATTTGGCGGAGTTCCTTTCACTTACCATCCCGATGCTGTTCAGCTGCAATATAAGCACGACATCAGCAATGGAGAGGAAAGCATGTCGGTCATTGCATACCTGTGGAAAGGCACATGGAAACAAAAGGATGTCCCCTCCAACACTGCCGTAGGCATTTTTAGCTATGGTACAGCTACAAAAGTTGATATAATCGACCGTGGCAACAATGTGCTGGGCAAGGAATGTCTGCAGGGTGGCGAGATAACCTCAACCGAAGATGCTGCCCTCATTGCCAGTGTTGAAAAGTACATCCCCGAAGCAGCAGAAGACTGGACTACACTCACAGCCGAACTGAACTATGGCGACTTTGCCGGCCAGCCTGTAGATGTAGAGAAACTCAACATCGTCGTTTCTGTTTCAGAGTTTTTCGGCGACCGTAAAAACATTATCGAAGGTAACTCCGTCTGCATCGACAACGTGAAGTTGCTCTACTACCATGGCCTGAGCGCACTGTCCTACGAAGGCGAAACCATTGAGTTTGCTGAAGACACCTACAGCTACGACCTCTCCAACGTCGTTTTTGATGCAGAGAAACTGAACTTCACCGTAAAGGGACAGGCTGCCAAAGCCAGCACCACATTTGACGAAGAGACCCATCTGCTCACCATCCGCGTAGAAGGTGAAGACATCGAGAGCAACCCAGAGTCTTTCACTGAATACACCATCCAGTTCGGCTTCGAGAAAGAGCCCGTAGTGTATGACCACACGCTGAACTCACTGTCCTACGAGGGCGAAACTATTGAATTTGCAGAAGACACCTACAGCTACGACCTCTCCAACGTCGTTTACGACCCAGAGAAACTCAGTTTCACCGTAAACGGAGAGGGAGCCACAGTCAATACAACATTTGACGAAGAGACTCACCTGCTCACCATCCGCGTAGAAGGTGCTGACATCGAGAGCAACCCAGAGTCTTTCACTGAATACACCATCCAGTTCGGCTTCGAGAAAGAGCCAGAGCCAGTCCTTGGTGACCTTGACGGCGACGGCCATGTCACTGTAAGCGACATCACGCTGCTCATTGAAATTTACTTGGGAGCAGGCGAATAAACACAGGAAATAAAGACATAGGATTCTAAAAAGGGAACATGGAGCACCATGTTCCCTTTTATATTAAAGTTGCGCAAAAGGCCGACGGTAAGTACAGCCTTCACGCCAGCGAGAACAGCCATAAGCCGTCCGCCCCTTGATGATGACACCCTCATGGCAAAGGGGACAAGGCATACCCACCCACTGGTCTGCATCGAAGGGAGCGTGCTGGCTGCGCGGCTGAAAACCAGCTGGCCCAGCAGAACCAGCCGAGCTAACAGGGCTAGAAATACTGGAAGGGCTAGAAATACTAGTCGGACTAGAGGGGGTAGAAAGGCCAGCCTGACTAGACGATTGATTAGCCCCCCCTCCCCTTTTCTTCTTTTTCTTCAAATCTTCTTCACTGGTAAAAGCAACACGGCGGTTGCTCTGGTCATTGCGAACAGCCACAACAATATCAGTGACCATCTGCTTAAGCTCGTCAATGAACTGGCGGGCAGGATATTGGTGATGCTCGATGTCGCGCAGTTTCTTCTCCCAGCGGCCAGTAAGCTCAGCACTCTTGAGGAGTTCTTCGCGGATGAGGCCAATGAGTTCCACGCCTGTGGGAGTAGCGACCAGCGTCTTGCGCTCTTTGCGGATGTAACGCCGCTTGAAAAGAGTCTCGATGATGGCCGCACGTGTGGAAGGCCGGCCAATGCCGTTCTCCTTCATGGCATCGCGCAGTTCATCGTCGTCCACAAATTTGCCCGCAGTTTCCATCGCACGCAGAAGGGTGGCTTCAGTGTAGGGCTTGGGGGGCTGTGTCCATTTCTCCACCAGCGAGGGGGAATGAAGTCCCGTTTCGCCCTTGGTGAAGAGAGGCAGTTTTTTCGTTGAGAGATTTTCCTGGCTATCCTGTGTCTCCTGCGCCTCCAAGTCATCCTTCTTATAAACCACCTTCCAGCCTTCATCAAGAATAATGCGCCCGGAGGTGCGGAAGAGAATTGACTCAGCCTTTCCACTGAGTGGCACCGTTCCGAAAACAGTCGTTGTTTCAAACTTGCAATCGGGATAAAAGACAGCGATGAAGGCACGGGCAACAAGGTCATAGACGTTGCGCTCCATGTCGGTCAAGCCTTGGGCTGGCTGTCCCGTAGGGATGATGGCATGGTGGTCGGTAACTTTTGATGAATCAAAAACTTTCTTCGACTTTGTTAGAGTTTTGCCTTCAAGCGGTTGCGTAAAGGTTTCGTAGCCTCGGATACCCTTCAAGATGGAGGGGCACTTGGGGTAAATGTCGTCAGAGAGAAAGGTGGTATCGACACGCGGATAGGTGGTCAGCTTCTTCTCGTAGAGCGACTGGATGAGTTGAAGCGTTTGGTCGGCAGAGTAGCTGAACTTCTTGTTGCAATCCACTTGCAGCGAAGTGAGGTCGTAGAGACGTGGCGGTGCCTCGGTTCCCTTCTTCTTCTGTATATTGGTAATGGTAAATGGCTGCCCGGTAATGGCTTGAAGTACGTCGCGGCCTTCGGCTTCGGTGGTGTATTCCAGTTGGCGGTAAGTAGGGGCAGACTTTTTGGACGGAGCCGACGGAGTATTCTGGGCAGACTGCGCTTCGGCCTCTGCCTCCTCATCAATGGTGATGGCCGTGAACTTAGTGTCGCGGTAGAGGGTCTGAAGCCCCCACGACTGGCGGGGCACAAAGTCCTCAATCTCCTTTTGTCGGTTGACGATGAGGGCAAGCGTGGGTGTCTGCACACGCCCGATGGACAGCACCTGTCCGCGTTGTTCTTGATATTTCAGTGTGTAGAGGCGTGTGGCATTCATGCCAAGGGTCCAGTCGCCGATGGCACGACTGAGTCCCGCTTCGTAGAGACTTTGGTATTCGCTCTGGTCTTTAAGTTTTTGGAAGCCTTCGCGAATGGCTTCCTCCGTCAGAGAACTGATCCAAAGCCGCTTGACTGGACATTTCACGCCCGCCTTCTGCATGACCCACCGCTGAATGAGTTCTCCCTCCTGCCCAGCATCGCCGCAGTTGACAATCATGTCGGCTTGGGAAAAAAGTTTCTCAATGATGGCAAACTGCCGCTTGATGCCTTCGTCTTCCTTCAGACGGATGCCAAAACGCTGCGGCAGCATGGGGAGGTCCCACAGGTCCCAGCGTTGCCAGCGCTCAGCGTATTCATGCGGCTCCTTCAGTTCACAGAGGTGACCGAAAGTCCAAGTCACCTGATAGCCGTTGCCCTCAATGTAGCCCTGCTGAGTCTGGGTGGCTCCGAGGACATTGGCAATGTCGCGTGCTACAGAGGGTTTTTCTGCGATGCAAACTATCATATTCTTTTTTTCTCGTCGTGCAGCTGCTTGGCTTGGCGAAGGATGTCGCTGGCGAAGATAAAGTCCATGAGCCGCTGGTTGGTGGAGTCCATGATTTCCTTGTTGGAGCCTCGCCACTCGGCCCTGCCTTCGCAAATGAAGGTGATGTGTTCGCCAATGCCCATGACAGAGTTCATGTCGTGGGTATTGACAATGGTAGTGATGTGGTCTTCGTGGGTGATGCTCGAAATAAGTTCGTCAATGACGATGCTGGTCTTGGGATCAAGGCCAGAGTTGGGTTCGTCGCAGAAAAGGTAGCGTGGTTGCAGAACGATGGCACGTGCAATGGCTACGCGCTTCTGCATTCCGCCTGAAATTTCGCCGGGAAATTTGTTTTCCGCTCCGCTAAGGTTGACGCGGGAGAGACAGTTGCGGGCACGGCGGACACGGTCTTCGTAGGGCATGTCGCTAAACATATCGAGGGGAAACATCACGTTGTCGAGCACGCTCATGGAGTCGAACAGAGCGGCAGATTGGAAAATCATGCCCATTTCGCGACGAAGCATGACTTGCTCGCGTTTCGGCATCTGAACGAAGTCACGGTCATCGTACATGATGCTGCCACTGGTGGGTTCGAGCAGACCGACGATGTTCTTCATCAGCACAGTCTTGCCAGAGCCAGACTGACCAATGATGAGATTGACCTTTCCATTCTCGAAGGTGGCGTTGATGTCGTGAAGGACTTCCTTGTCATCAAAGGATTTGTATAGATGGTTGAGTTGTATCATTGTCTTTAAGGGAGTTTTTTGCGGGGGGGATAGGCCGGAAAGATCGGACTATCTGGAAAGTCCGGAAAATCCGGATTTCCCGGATAATCCGGCCTCATGTCAACAGCGTAGTGAGGAAAATATCGCTGAAAAGAATAAGAATACTGCTGCTAACCACTGCATCAGTGGAGTTCTTGCCCACTTCGACTGAGCCGCCTTCCACCATGTAGCCCTGATAGGCGGAAACCGAGGTGATGATGAAGGCATAGACCACGGCCTTAATCATGCCGCACCAGAAGTACCACTGGTTGAAAGCATAGCGGAAACCCTCGTTCAGTTCGTCAATGGTCGTAGTGCCCATGAGACTTGTGGCGTATGCGCCGCCTATGCCAGCCGCCACACTGAACGTGACCAGGATGGGCATGATAGTCATTAGCCCAATAATTTTGGGCAGAATGAGGTAATTGGCTGAATTTACGCCCATGATGTCGAGCGCATCAATCTGCTGTGTGATGCGCATGGTGCCAATCTCGGAGGCTATGTTCGAGCCGACCTTTCCTGCCAGGATGAGACACATGATGGAGGAAGAAAACTCCAGCAGCATGATTTCACGTGTGGTGTAGCCCGTGACCATCTTTGGCATCCAGGGACTCTGGATATTCAGCTTGATTTGGAGACAAATGACTGCCCCAATAAAAAAACTAATGATGAGCACAATGGCAATGGAATTGTAGCCCAACTGAAACATTTCGTTAACATAGGACTTCAGGAACATCCTCATGCGGTCAGGACGAGAAAGCACGCGGTTCATCAACATGACGTAGCGCCCTATGTGTGTAAGAGCAGATTTTAGCGTTAGCACAACCTCGTTTTTTTTAAGTGAATACTCGTTTTGAGGTGCAAAATTAGGAAAATATTACGAAATGCACCGCATTTAACATAGTTTTTCACCAAAATAAACGAGCAATCAGTAAAGTTTTCGTAATTTTGTCCGCTAAAAGCGGTATTTGCAGATGACAGAATTCAACTTTTCCACAACGGCGACCACCAATGCCAGCGATGCCGAGGCTCCCGAATACTCGGAGGAACGACAGGCTCTCTACACACGCCACCTGGTGAAGACCTACGGCAAACGCACCGTGGTCAGCGACGTGTCGTTCAATGTGCGTCAAGGCGAAATCGTGGGATTGCTGGGGCCTAACGGTGCCGGAAAGACCACGAGCTTCTACATGACCACGGGATTGGTAGTGCCCAACGGCGGTAAAGTGTTCATCAACGACACGGAAATCACCAACGACCCCGTCTCGACACGCGCCCAAAAGGGTGTGGGCTATCTGGCACAGGAGGCCAGCGTGTTTCGCACCATGAGCGTGGAGGACAACCTGATGACGGTACTGGAGATGAAGTACAAGTCGATTGAGGAACAACACGAGCGACTGGAGAGTCTGTTGGCAGAATTTCGCTTGCAGAAGGTGCGCAAGAACCGTGGCAACCAGCTGTCGGGCGGTGAGCGCCGCCGCTGCGAAATAGCCCGTTGCCTGGCCATCGACCCGAAGTTCATCATGCTCGACGAACCTTTTGCCGGTGTTGACCCCATCGCCGTGGAGGACATCCAGTACATTGTGTGGAAACTGAAAGACCGCAACATCGGCATTCTCATCACCGACCACAACGTGCAGGAGACACTCTGCATCACCGACCGCGCCTACCTGCTCTTCGAGGGGCGCATCCTCTTCAAGGGCACACCGCCTGAACTGGCTCAGAACACCATCGTAAAGGAGAAATACCTCGGCTCAAACTTCGTGCTGCGCCCCAAAGACTTCCAGCTCATCGACGAGAAGAGGAGACAGGCCGAAATAATGGAAGAAAGCAATTGACAATTAATAGAGTAAACAACGACACAATTTAACAACGAACAGTGAACAATACAGAAAAACTCGTAAAGGCCATCGTAAAAGGCATACAAGAAAAGAAAGGACACAACATCACCATCATTGACCTGAGGAACATCGACGACACCATCACACAGTTCTTGGTCATCTGCGAGGGCAATTCACCCACGCAGGTTTCGGCCATCACCGACGAAGTGCGCGAATACGTAAGAATCCATGCGGGCCAGAAGCCCGTATCGACCGACGGCACACGCAACTGCCTTTGGGTGGCCATGGACTACGTGGACGTGGTGGCGCACATTTTCTTGCCAGAAACTCGCGAATTTTACGACATCGACAACCTGTGGGAAGATGCCAAGCGCAAGACCCTGCCCGACATCGACTAAGACGGCTTCCCACACACATTATATATATTATACACACATAGAATAGAGACCGTGAAGCAAGACAAGATGAACCAGGAGATGCAAGACCTGCAGAGCGAAACCGAGCAGGCTGATTCTCCGCAAAACAATAAAAACAAGAACCGCACGCCGCAGCCACGCTTCAACTTCAGCTGGCTCTACATCATGCTCATCGGCGGACTTATCTACATGTACCTTTTCCACAACGAAACATCTGTGGAGAAACGCATCGACTACACCACCTTCAAGCAGTATGTGGAGCAGGGCTACGCCAGCGACATCGTCATCGAAAAGAACGACTACACGCTGAAGATGTACGTGAAGCGCGAATACGACCGCAAAGTCTTTGGCAACGGCAACAAGAACAAAGGAAACCGCGCCGTGGCCGTGGAGTTCGGCTCCATCGAGAAGGTAGAGGAATTTCTCGACAAAGCCAAGGAAGAAGGCAAGTTCAATGGCAACCTGGGCTATGAGCAATCATCCAACTTCATTCTCAACCTGATAGGCCAGTTCCTGCCCATTCTCTTCTTTGTCGGCATCTGGCTCCTGTTCATGCGGCGCATGGGCGGAGGCGGCATGATGGGCGGAGCAGGCAGCATCTTCAACGTAGGTCGCTCGAAGGCACAACTCATCGAAGGCGGCGGCGACAAGGAAGGCAAAGTCACCTTCAAGGACGTGGCTGGACAGGCTGGTGCCAAGCAGGAAGTGCAGGAAATCGTGGAATTCCTGAAGAATCCACAGAAATACACCGAACTGGGCGGCAAGATTCCCAAGGGCGCACTGCTCGTAGGCCCTCCGGGAACAGGTAAGACCTTGCTGGCCAAGGCTGTAGCAGGTGAGGCCGATGTGCCATTCTTCTCGCTCTCAGGTTCAGAATTTGTAGAAATGTTCGTGGGTGTAGGAGCCAGCCGCGTGCGAGACCTCTTCAATCAGGCCAAGGCCAAAGCCCCGTGCATCATCTTCATTGACGAAATCGACGCCATAGGCCGTGCCCGTGCCAACAACGTGGCGATGGGTTCCAACGATGAGCGCGAAAGCACACTGAACCAGCTGCTTACCGAAATGGACGGCTTCGGCACCAACAGCGGTATCATCATTCTGGCTGCCACCAACCGTGCCGACATTCTGGACAAAGCCCTGCTCCGTGCCGGACGCTTCGACCGACAGATTCACGTAGATTTGCCCGACCTCTCAGAGCGCAAAGAGATATTCAACGTACACCTGCGCCCCATCAAGATAGACGAGACAGTGGATGTAGATACGCTGGCACGCCAGACCCCAGGCTTCTCTGGAGCCGACATTGCCAACGTGTGCAACGAAGCAGCCCTCATCGCCGCCCGCCACAACAAGAAATGGGTCGATAAGCAGTGCTTCCTCGATGCCGTTGACCGCATCATCGGCGGACTGGAAAAGAAGACCAAGCTGCTCACACAGGCTGAGAAGAAAACCATTGCCCTGCACGAGGCCGGACACGCCACCATCAGCTGGTTCCTGCAATACGCCAACCCGCTGGTAAAGGTGACCATCGTGCCACGCGGACAGGCACTGGGTGCAGCCTGGTACATGCCCGAAGAGCGGCAAATCACAACAAAAGAAGAACTGCTCGACGAAATCTGTGCCACACTGGGCGGACGTGCCGCTGAAGAACTCTGCATAGGCCGCATCAGCACTGGAGCCATGAACGACCTGGAGACAGTGACCAAGCGTGCATACGGCATGATTGCCTATGCCGGCATGGGCGACAACCTGCCCAACCTTTGCTACTACAACAATCAGGAATATCAATTCCAGAAGCCCTACTCCGACAAGACGGCAGAACTCATCGACGAAGACGTGAAAGCCCTCATTGCACAGGAATATGAGCGTGCAAAGCAAGTGCTGCAAGCACACCGCGAGGGACACGCACAGCTGGCACAAATCCTGATGGACCGCGAAGTAATCTTTGCCGAGGACGTAGAGCGCATCTTCGGCAAACGTCCCTGGACATCGCGCACAGAGGAAATCCTCGAAGCCAACGCCCAGTTGCAGTCCAGCCAGGACACAGACAATGCCACGGTACACAACGAGGAGAACGCCGAAATCATCCGTCAGAAAGTCATTCAGGCCGTGCTGGAAAAAGCCAAGGAAGCAGAGGAAGGAGATGCAGCCAACACATCCACCACAGCAGGAGTAACTGATAACGACACTAACCATTACGAAAGAAATGAGAAATCTAATCATTAGAGCAGCCTCAGGCTTCCTGTTCGTAGTCCTGCTGGTGGGGTGCATCGTCTCCCACCCCTACGCCTACGCCCTGCTTTTTGCTGTCATCACAGGTCTAACCACGTGGGAATTCTGCTCTATCGTCAATAAGAACGCCAGGCTGCAGGTCAACCGCTTCATCTCGACCGCCTCAGCCGTTTACTTCTTCTGTGCCATGCTGACCTACAACGTGGGGATGATGGGGTCGGACGTGTTCATCCCCTACCTCATCAGCATCATGTACCTGCTCATCAGCGAACTGTACTTCGACCGCAAAGAGAACATCAGCAACTGGGCCTTTGCCCTGATGTCGCAGCTCTACGTAGCTCTGCCCTTCTCGCTGCTCAACACGTTGTCGTTCATTGCAGTGCCCGACAATTCAGGCTTCGGCGTGCCACAAATCATCTACAATTACTGGTATCCCCTCTCGCTGTTCATCTTCCTCTGGTCAAGCGACACAGGAGCCTATTGCTTCGGCAGTCTGCTGGGCAAGCACAGGCTCTTTCCGCGCATTTCGCCCAAGAAGTCGTGGGAAGGCAGCATTGGCGGAGCCGTCGTAGCCCTCGCAGCCTCGCAGATTATCGCCACCTACATACCCTTCACCCCTGGGCTGAGCGAACAGCTGTCGCGGCTGGCCTGGTGCGGACTGGCCCTCTGCACCGTGGTGTTCGGCACCTGGGGCGACCTCGTGGAGTCATTGCTCAAGCGCAGACTGGGCATTAAGGATTCGGGCAACATCATCCCCGGCCACGGCGGAATGCTCGACCGCTTCGACTCCTCCCTCATGGCCATCCCCATGGCCGTGGTCTATCTCTACACCATCATGCGAATCCTGCAAAACTAATGTGATACTCATGCAGCCCGCCCACAAGGACTGGGCTGACCACCTTTGTTTATATACACACTATTTTTTAACCTCTTAAACATTCTACATCTATGAGTGAAATTCAGAACCCCACTGAGGAACCTGCTGCTCAGCCAGTAGCCGCAGAACCCGTAGCCGAAACCACCGCAACAGCAGAAGCCGCACCCAGTGCCGCCCCAAGTGCTGAAGAAGAACAGGAAGCTACCGCCGAACCAGCAGCCGAAGCAGACTGCACAGAAGAAGAACCTCAGGCAGAAATCTCGACTGCATCCCCACTCTTCCAGAGCAAGGCAGAAGTCCTTGCACGCCTGAAGCAGATTGCCGAGACAGGCGAAGAATCATCGCGCCAGGAACTCGACAGCCTGAAGAGCCTGTTCTACCGTCTGCACAAGCAAGAGATTGAGGAAGCCTACAAATCGTTCATCGATGGTGGAGGAACACCCGAAGAGTACCAGCCTGCCGAAAACAACGACGAGGCAGAGTTCAAGGCTCAGATGGCCATCATCCGTGAAAACCGCGCCCAAATTGCCCAGCAGCAAGAAGCTGAACGTGAGGCAAACTACCAGAAGAAACTCGAAATCATCGAGAAAATCAAGGCGTACATCGAGAACCCAGACGAGGTGAACCGCGTCTATAACGATTTCAAACAGCTTCAGCAGGATTGGAACGAGATTAAGAACGTGCCAGCAGAAAAGGCCACCGAACTCTGGAAGACCTACCAGCAGGTGGTGGAACAGTATTACGACACCCTGAAGCTGAACAACGAACTGCGCGCCTACGACTTCAAGAAAAACCTGGAACGCAAGACAGCCCTCTGCGAAGCTGCCGAAAAGCTCACCGAGGAGGAGGACATCATCGCCGCCTTCCGCAAGCTCCAGCAGCTGCACGCCGAGTTCCGCGAGATTGGCCCCGTGCAGAACGACCTGCGCGAGGAGATATGGAACCGATTCAAGGCTGCCAGCACCATCATCAATAAACGCCACTACGAACACTTCGAGGCACGCAAGCAGCAGGAGGAAGAAAACTTGCAGAAGAAGACCGAAATCTGCGAAACCATCGAGAGCTACGACCTCGACAGCCTCAAGACCTTTGCAGAGTGGAACCAGCTGAGCGAGAAAATCACCGAGCTGCAAGCCCAGTGGAAGACCATTGGCTATGCGCCGCAGAAGATGAACGTCAAGATTTTTGAACGCTTCCGCGCCGCCTGCGACAGGTTCTTCACCCGCAAGGCAGAGTACTTCCAGACCGTCCGCAGCAGCCTCAACGAGAACTACGAAGCCAAGCTCGCACTGGTCGAGAAGGCCGAGGAACTGAAGGACAGCACCGACTGGAAGGCTACCACCGACATCCTCATCGAACTGCAAAAGAAGTGGAAGGAAATCGGCACCGTGCCCAAGAAGTACAGCGACCAAATCTGGCAACGCTTCAACGCCGCCTGTGACGCATTCTTTGCAGCCAAGAAAGAGGCAGGAGCCGACTCGCGCAGCGAACAGCAGGAGAACTTGCAGAAGAAGCAGAGCATCATCGAGCGTCTGGCCGCCATCGACCCCGCCGACATGGAGAGCGAACTGCGCGACATGCTCCGCAAGGCCCAGCAGGAGTGGAACGAGATTGGCCACGTGCCCTTCAAGGAGAAAGACAAGCTCTACAAACTCTTCCGCGAACAGATGGACCGCCTCTACGGAGCTGCCAGTGCCAACGCCACTCGCCGCCGCGTGAACAACTTCAAGAATGCTATCAAGGAAGGCGGAGCCGACCGTCTGCGCGACCGACTGCTGCGCCAGCTCGACATTCTGCGCAACGAAATCAAGACCTACGAGAATAACCTCGGTTTCCTCAACCCCAGCAGCAAGTCGAAGCAGGGCAACGCCCTCGTTGAAGAGCTGAACCGCAAGGTGGACAAGCTCCGCAGCGACCTTGAAGAGGTGAAAGCCAAGCTGTCCTCGCTGGACGAAAAAGAGAAAGAAGGAGACGAAAAAACAGAATAAGCCCTATGAGCACTACAACATTCAAGAACCAAGCCCTTGAATCCCTGAAAGGGAAATGGGGCAACGCCGTCATCGCAGCCCTGATTTACTTCTTCATTGCAGGATGCATTTCTGGTACATCGTCATTCACCTTTGGCATCCCGACCATCCTGATTTCCATCCCGATGGGATGGGGATTCAGCATCTATTTCCTGCGCATCGCACGCAAGGAAGACGTGGATGTCAGCAGCCTGTTCGACGGATTCAAGGACTACGGTCGCATCCTGCTCACAGGAATGCTGATGGCCCTCTACGGACTGCTCTGGACCCTGCTGCTCATCATCCCAGGCATCATCAAGAGCTACTCCTACGCCCAGACCTACTTCATCCTGAAAGACAATCCAGAACTGCGCTACAACGGTGCCATCGAGCGGAGCATGAAGATGATGGACGGCCACAAGATGGACCTGTTCCTGCTCGACCTCAGCTTCATTGGCTGGTATCTGCTCTGCGTACTCACGCTGGGACTGGGCCTCTTGCTGGTGATTCCCTATCACTACACAGCAAAGGCACACTTTTACGAAATGTTAAAACAGGCAGAACCGGCAGCTGAATAAGCCCCGATTTTTGCACACTGAAAACACGCCTCGGCTTCCAAGTGCTTAGAGACAATAATCTCAAGCACTTGGAAGCCTTTTCTGTAGCAATGCTTCACTACCGCATAGGCAATGCGTCGCGCTCACGTAGGCAATGAACCCCGCCGCATTGCCTACACGGGAGCGACGCATTGCCTACGCGACTGGTAACACTTCGTAACAAAAGCCAGCCGCAACCAACCCGAAGCCACTGCCAAAAGGAACAAAACAGCTGTGCCCCCAAAAGCCTCTTGCGAAACTTTTGGGGGCACAGTCAAACGAGCCTTTCCTCTCCTGCTATGGTCGCAGCTGAGCCATTGCCACGCCCTGCACCTTGTCACCCAGTTCGATGACCTCCAGGTCCTTGATTTCCGCTCCGTCGATGGTGAACCGAACCAGCGTGCGCACCTGGTGGAAGCCCGACTGCCCTGCCGCACCGGGGTTGATGTGCAGACAGCCAATCGTCTTGTCGTACATGACCTTCAGCAGATGGGAATGTCCCGAAATGAAGAGCCGGGGCGGACGGGTGTACATCGTGCCGCGAATGGAGGGGTCGTACTTCCCCGGATAGCCGCCGATGTGCTTGATGAGCACATCCACTTCCTCACACTTGAAGCGGTACTTCTCGCTGAAACGGTAGCGCAAGTCGCCACCGTCGATATTTCCATAGACAGCCCGCAGGGGGGCAATGGCAGCCAACTGGTCGGCCACGTCCATCGTGCCGATGTCGCCCGCGTGCCAAATCTCGTCACACTCGGCAAAGTACTTCCTGTACTTCTCGTCCCAATAACCGTGGGTGTCGGATAAAAGTCCTATCCTTTTCATAATTCTGCACAAAGGTACAACTTTTCCCGATAAACAATCATAGGCAAACCACGAGTTAAGACAAAAAGGCAACAAATTGTGCCTTTTTCTCATCAAAAACACCGTTCAAGTGCAAAATGGACTAATTTGGACTAATTTGGACTTCAAAATGAGTTGAAATGAACTTGGAGAAAAAGATAAGGAATGGCTACCTTTGCAAAGAAATTGTCTGTTTGCCTATAGGAATGGCAATGGTAGTGCGCAGACACTATATTTACTTTTAATTATCCCCAAAACAACATTTATAATTAAAATTTCAAAAATCATGGAAAAGCTTTACCTTTCATTAGTGATGATGCTGCTGCCCTTGCTGGCAATGGCCGACAATGTGTTGAAGACAGAAAACATCAGTGTGCAACCAGGCAGACAAGTTGTGCTGCCCATTAACCTGGAGAACAGCGACGAAATCCGCGCAATGGGCTTTGACCTGGTACTGCCGGAAGGAGTCAGTGTGGCCGCAGCCAGCATGACAAACCGTGCTACCAAACATCAGGTTACATTCAAAGAATTTGATGATAACAACAACGCATACAAGTTTGCTGTCTTCAGCATGAGCAACAATAACTTCACAAACAAAAGTGGCACCATCGTCAATGTGACATTGAACATAGACAAGGACATGGCACAGGGCAACTACGACATTCAGCTGAAAGAGGTGGAATTTTCGGTCCCCAGCACAGGACTTAACACTGGTGCCGACTACACTTCACAAATGACGATTGACGTAAGCAACCGCATGAAGATGCCCGACATTGTGGGCGGAGTAGGTTTCACAACAACACTGCCCATCAGCCTTGACAATGTGGACAACGTCCGTGCTGTCGGCTTTGTTCTGCATTTGCCCGAAGGCGTCAGCATCATAGAGGACGGAGCAGAACTCTCAAGCCGTGCCAGCCGTTCACATCAGGTTAGCTACAACTTAGTACAAGAAGGGGAATACAGATTTGCCATCCTCAGTATGGGCAACAAGAACATCAGGAACAACGAAGGCATCTTGCTGACAGTCACCCTGAAGATTGCTGATGACGTAGTGCCGCAGGACTACAACATCACACTGAGCAACATCGAACTGTCAGCCACTGGCGAAGGTCTGAAACAGGCCGACGACTATACAGCCAAGATGACCATCCAGACTGTGGGCGACATCGACGGCGACGGCCAGTTCACGCTGAACGACATCACTGCCCTGATTGAACTCTATTTGAGCCGAGGACTCTAAACATAGCACCCGTGTGCCGCACCGATGGCAATGCTGTGCCACTCATCCCGCACAGTTCTGCCACTCACGCAGCACTGCAGTGCCACCCGCAAGACACAGTTGTGCCGTCCCAATAGCAATGAAGTGCTACTGGGGCGGCACTGCTTTTCGCCCAAGGCGGGAAGCCTGTGCCATCCGCACAGCAAAAAAATCTGCCAGGAGAGCGCAATTTTGTCCCCCACCATGATTCCTTGTTCAACAAAATTCCATACCTTTGCAGAAATTTTTCAATCCAAATCCATGGACGTACAGGAAAACAACAACGAAAACAGACGGACGGTTGGTTCGCTGTTGTTGGAACTAGGGCGGCTGTTGCTGTTGCTGCTTTTGGCTATCTTGAAACGAATCATCAGGATAGTCTATAAGTCGGTGCGCATCTCCGTGGCGTTTGCCAAACTGTGCGCACGGTCGGCCATCGAGTGGTGGCAGGACAAGAGCACACAGGAGAAAGTGCGATTCATCCGCCTGAAACTGAGGCTCTGGAGCAGACTGGCTTGGAAACACACATTGCAGGGATGCCGCAAGCTGTGGCAATGGACAGTGCTGGGCTGCAAGGCAATGGTGAAGTATTCGGCCATTGCCGTGCGTCTGCTGTGGAAAGGGCTGGTGTGGCTTTGCACCAACCTGGTCCAACTCATCCTCCACATGAAACCTACGCTCATCCGCATGGGACGGGCGATGAAAAGGGGCTGGAAACGGATGCGCCGTGGCATGAAGCTGCGCCGCATCAGACGCAAGCGCGGCTACGAGGCGTTCAAGCGCAACGGAGGCATGAAGCATGTGCTGGAGCAGGCCAGCAAGTCGCTGAAGTCGTCCATTCAGTCCTACATGGAAGAGGAACAGGACGATGTTGACCCGAATGCTATCACGGAAGACGACATCATCGAGGAACGATTTGAAGAACTGGAGCAGGGCAACAAGGCTCATGCCATCAGCAAGAAGATTTTCTCTTCGGTGAAGAACATCGTGGACACGGAGTGATAATGAATAATTCATAATAAATGATCAATGCAGAGATTTGTTTTTATCTTGACTGTCATGCTCTTTTCGGCACTGCCCTCTTCGGCTGTGCTGAAGGAGAAATCGTTGGCTCGCACACTGGGGGTACTCAGGCTTGAGCTGTACAACAACTGGAAGAAGCAGAAGACGTTCATGGCTCGCTATGAGGCGCAGGAAAAGCAGCAGCACGCTAAGCTGGTGGAGTATATGCAGCGCAGCGAGCAGATTGGCCTGATGCTCTATTCGCAGAAGTCGGACTACACGTTTGACATTGCTTATTCGTGCCAACAGGCCATCCTGCTGTATGATGAGCTGACCCACACCAATGTGCCATACGACTTGATTCGCAGCCGAATGCGAAACGAGATAGCCCGATACGACAGCCTTATTTATGCGCTGGAGCAGCTGCCGCCCGCCCTCAACCGAGCCAGCAAAGCTCCGTCGGCCATCGACTCGCTCCTCACGCTGGTGGCCGACTCTATGCTGAATGCCGATGCGGAAGCAAAATTCGACACGCTCAGCAAGGAGCCGTTCTTCTTGAACGAAGAGGAGATTGTTGACCGCGAACAGTGTCTGATTTACGCCAAAGCACTCAGGAACAACATCGTGCGTATGTACAACAGCATCAACATCGACAAGCAGTACTATGACGATGTGACCGACAAGGTGGAGAGACTGAACCACTACGCCGAGAAGAAATACCAGGAACTACAGGAAAGCATCTTCTCCAGCGGCGGGAAAAACTACTTCAGCATTCTGAGTTCATTGCCTATGCAGTGGAAGATGATGGGCATGGACTTCCAGGAGAAGTATATGCCCCTCAAGACCGGCGACGTGCAGTATTCCGAGTGGCGCGGCCCCGCAATCCTGTTCACGTCCGTCTTCATGGTCTTCTATATTATAATAGGTGCACTGCTCAGCAACATCATCCTGCGCTGGATTGTGCCGAAGCGATTCCGCACCGAAAGCTATCAGCACAAACGCCCTGCCCTCATCATGGCACTGGGCATCCTGATTTTCATCATAGCCATCATGATTATTCGCAACTCCTTCGACCGCAACGTCATCAGGATGTCCACGGGTCTCATGGTCAACATAGCCTGGCTGATGGAGGTGGTGCTCATGTCGCTGCTGTTCAGGCTGAAGGGCGGACAAATCAAGGCTGGTGTGAGGATGTACACGCCGTTTATCGTCATGGCGTTCATCGTGATTATCTTCCGCATCATCCTGGCTCCCAACACGCTCATCAACATCATCTTCCCGCCCATCTTGCTGATTTGCACCATTTGGCAAATCCGCACGGGGAAGAAGTACCGCAAGCAGCTGCCACTGAGCGACAAGTTCTACTGCGGCATTTCGCTGGCTGTCATCCTGTTCTCCACACTCATTGCATGGTTTGGCTACACGCTGTTCAGCGTGCAGGTCACCATCTGGTGGACATTCCAGCTGGCTGCCATACAGAGCATTACCTGCATCTACGACCTGATGGAATGGTATGAGAAGAAGTATCAGCTCAAGCGTGTGAAGAAGGCCATGGGCAAGCACATGTCGGACAAAGAACTGCTGGAACATGCCAAGAGGGGAGAATTTATCTCGCACACCTGGTTCTACGACCTGTTCAACATTGCCGTGGTGCCCGTGGTGGCTGTCCTTTCCGTGCTGGTGTGCATCATGGCCGCAGCTGCGGTGTTCGAGATGACCAGCTTCTGCAAAACCTTCTTCTTCAGCAACTTCATCGACGAAAGCGGACTCATACAGATTTCGCTCTTCAAGATGTGTCTCGTCATTGGCTGCTACTTCATCTTCAAATACTTCAATTACGCTGCTCGCGCCTTCTACTTCGCCTACAAGAAGTCGGTGGACAATGGCACGCAGGACTTCAACAAGACACTGGCCCGCAACATCATCCAGATTGTGGTGTGGGGCACCTACTTCATTGCCGCCCTCGTCTTGCTGAAAGTGCCTCGCAGCGGCATAGAAATCATCAGTGCAGGTCTGGCCACTGGTATGGGTTTCGCATCGAAAGACCTACTGGAGAACTTCTTCTACGGCATTTCGCTGATGAGCGGTCGCGTGCGCGTGGGCGATTATATAGAATGTGACGGCATCACGGGCAAGGTGGAAAGCATCACCTACCAGAACACACAAATCACCACACTCGACGGCTCGGTCATTGCCTTCCTGAACACTGCCCTGTTCAACAAGAACTTCAAGAACCTTACGCGCAACCACCAGTACGAACTGAACAAGATTCCCGTGGGTGTGGCCTACGGCTCAGATGTGAAACATGTGCGCGAACTCTTGCTCGAAGCCTTGCAGCCCCTGTGCACAAAGACAGCAGACGGCAGGGACATTGTCAGCCCCGAACACCCGCTGGCTGTGGCATTCTCCAATTTCGGAGACAGCAGCGTTGACCTCTTTGTCAACTGCTGGTTGCTGGTTGACCAGAAGATTGTTTGGCTGGCAAAAGCAAAGGAAGCCATCTACAATGTTTTGAACGAAAACAACATTGAGATTCCATTCCCGCAAAGAGACCTCCATATCCGAAAAGACTAAGCAAAATGACTAAAAAACGCCCCGTTTTCTAAAAAAAACACAATAAAAGTGCAAAAAAAGGGCGCAATGTTGTGATGGTAAACAAAAAAAGTATTACTTTTGCGTCAAATAGCGTGAACTAACTAAAAAATAACAATACTTATGGAAGTAAAAAAGTCAAAAAGAGCCGACCTTGAAGGTCAGAAAAGCACTGGTCTCCTCGTAGGCTACATCATTGCCCTGGCAACGATGTTCGCAGCCTTTGAGTACACTACTCGCGACTATGTGGAGACCGACGTGGTTTATTCCACCTCTTCCTTCGTTTCAGAAGAAGAAGTAGTACCTATCACCCAACCCATCTTCACCGCAGCTCCCCCACCACCAGCCGATGCGCCACAGGTGGCTGAAATTCTCGACATCGTGGACAACGAGACTGAAATCGTTGAAGAAGAAATCGAGACTTCAGAGTCAACCACCGAAGCAATCTCTGGCCCAGTGGCTCACGTGAGCGGTCCCGTCATGGCAGGTCCTCCAGCAGCTACACAGGAAGAGGGCGACGAAGGCGAAGTGTTCGAGATTGTAGAGCAGAACCCATCGTTCCCCGGCGGTATGGATGCCCTGACCAAGTGGCTCAGCAAGAACCTGAAATATCCTGCTTCTGCACAGGAGAACAACATCCAGGGACGTGTACTCGTACAGTTCGTGGTAAACAAGGACGGTTCCATCGTTGACCCGAAAGTCATCCGCTCGGTTGACCCAGCACTCGACAAGGAAGCCCTGCGCGTAGTATCGGCCATGCCGAAATGGCAGCCAGGTAAGCAGCGCGGTAAGACAGTGCGTGTGCGCTTCACACTCCCTGTAACATTCCGACTCATGTAATCACAATACATTTTTATTATAAAAGAGAGGGGATATCCAGTAAAGATACACTCCTCTTTTCTTTTTCTACACATTATATATAAATAAACAACGTGGAATCGCAATACACCATAGAACAACTGACAAAGGCTGTCAACACAGCCATCGAGCAACTCCAGTTTCCAGCTGCCCCCCACAACATCTACGACCCCATCCGCTATGTGCTGGCCGGGGGTGGCAAGCGCATCCGCCCTGTGCTGATGCTCCTGGCCTACAACCTCTACAAAGACCAGCCACTGGACATCATGCCACAGGCCATCGCACTGGAAACCTACCACAACTTCACACTGCTCCACGACGACCTCATCGACAAGAGCGACCTGCGCCGTGGCAAACCCACCGTGCACAAGAAATGGAACGAAAACACAGCCATCCTGTCAGGCGACACCATGCTGATGCAAGCCTACCGTCTGTTCGGCAACAATGCAGCCCTGAGCGACTTCATCGATGCTACACAGGGTGTGCTGGAGGGCGAACAGCTCGACATCGACTTTGAAGAACGCTCCGACGTGACCGAGGCTGAATACATGGAAATGATTCGGCTGAAGACCGCCTACCTTCTGGCTTACGCCCTGAAAATCGGTGCAAAGCTGGCTGGTGCAGCCGAAGAAGACCAGCAGCACTTGTATGACTTTGGCATCCAGATGGGACTGGCCTTTCAGGTACAGGACGACCTGCTCGACGTATATGCTGACACAGCCGTATTCCAGAAGAAACTGGGTGGCGACATCGTGGAGAACAAAAAGACCTACCTCCTCATACAGGCTCTCAACATGGCCAATGCCGAACAGAAAGCTGAACTCGACCGCTGGATTGACCAGACAGATGGCGACAAAGAAGAGAAAATAGCAGCCGTTACACATATATATAATAATATAGGCATTCCGGCCATCACACAGCAATGCATCGAGACACTGTTTGAAGCCTCACACAAGAGCTTCGACAAAGTGAAGGTTTCCGAAGAGCGAAAGACCCAACTCCGCACATTTGCCCACAAACTGCTGGGCAGAAAATACTAATCCACACACGGCATGATTGACACCCACTCACATCTTGACGGCCCAGAATTTCAGGAAGACCTCGGCGAAGTGATTCAGCGCGCCAAAGAAGCAGGAGTCGAAAAAATCTTCGTCCCAGCCATCTGCCGCAAAGACCTTTCCTACATGGTGCAGACCTGCAATGCCTATCCCGACTACCTTTACCCCATGATAGGCTTGCACCCCGAAAACATCATGGACGAAGACTACCACGTGGCACTGGACCTGCTGGAAGAACGGCTGCAAGAATCGCTCAACCCCACCCCATCGCCAGGCACGCCTACATTCATCGCCATCGGTGAAGTGGGTCTGGATTTCTACTGGGATACCACTCACAAGGCCGAACAGAAGGAGGTGTTCGAGCGACAAATACAGTGGGCCGTCAAATACCAGCTTCCACTGATGATTCACTCCCGAAATGCCCACCCGGAACTCATGGCACTCATGGAAAAATATCGCGGCGAACAGCTGTCGGGAGTGTTCCACTGCTTCACGGGCACAGCGGAAGAAGCACGCGACCTGCTTAGTTTCCCAAACTTTTGCCTCGGCATTGGAGGCGTACTCACCTTCAAAAAGTCTGCCTTGCCCGCAGTCGTCAGTCAGGCAGTACCGTTGGAACGCATCGTTCTGGAGACAGATTCCCCCTACATGGCACCAACACCTCACCGAGGAAAAAGGAACGAAAGTGCATACATCATTGAGGTAGAAAAAAAGCTCGCCGAACTCTTCAACACCACAACCGAAGACATCGACAAGAAAACAACTCAAAATGCACTAAAAATCTTCAGAAAAGTGCAAAAAGAATAAAAAAAACTTATTTTTTACGCCAAAAATGAATTTTTCTTGCAAAAGACAATCGTTGCTAACTAAAAAATAGTTATTTTTGTGCTGTTTTATCAAAACAAAGCCGCCGCCACACACTTTTGCGAAGCTTTTACAGTGATAAAACACCCTAATTGGAGAGATGCTCGAGTGGCTGAAGAGGCACGCCTGGAAAGCGTGTAAACGTCAAAAGCGTTTCCGGGGTTCGAATCCCCGTCTCTCCGCAAGGAAATAGATACGGGGATGAGAACCCAAGGGGGTTCGTTATCGCGTAGCGCTTTCAAAGAAAGAATCCCTGTCTCTCCGCAAGAACTGAAAAACAAAAACAATAAAACTAAACAAATTATTAATCTTAAAATTTTCAACACAATGAAAAAAATTTTTGCAATCATTGCATTGATGGGTGTGTTTACTTTTGGTATGACACAGTCTGTTTCAGCTCAGGAAGAAGAAGTAGATACTGCTTCTGTTGAGCAAGTAGATTCAGCAGCTGTTGACACAGCAGCAGCCGCAGCCGTAGAAGAGGCTCCAGTAGAATCTGAGCCACAGGAAGCCGGCATGTACAAGAACCTGAAGACAAAGTTCATCGAAGGTAGTGCAGGCTTCATGGCACTCGTAGCCATCGCCCTTGTTATCGGTCTTGCATTCTGCATCGAGCGTATCATCTACCTCTCTCTCTCTGACGTTAACGTAAAGAAGATGATTGAAGGCGTTGAAGCAAAGGTTAAGGCTGGCGACATCGAAGGTGCCAAGTCTATTGCTCGCGACACTCGCGGTCCTATCGCATCCATCTACTACCAAGGTCTGATGCGTATTGACGAAGGCATCGACTCTGTAGAAAAGTCGGCTGTTGCCTACGGTGCAGTTCAGGCATCCAACCTCGAAAAGGGTTGCTCATGGATTACCCTCTTCATTGGTATGGCTCCATCACTCGGATTCTTGGGTACTGTGATTGGTATGGTACAGGCATTCGACGACATCCAGGCTGCAGGTGACATTTCTCCAACAGTTGTTGCAGGTGGTATGAAGGTGGCCCTTTTGACTACTATCTTCGGTATCGTTGTTGCCCTCATCCTTCAGGTATTCTACAACTACATCCTTGCCAAGATTGAAAGTCTCACAGCACAGATGGAAGACTCTACAATCTCTCTGCTCGACATCGTTACAAAGTACGCTGCCAAGAAGTAATGCGACTTCGCCTGACGACAGAGCAAAAGGCATTGAATCTTTTGTAGAACAAAAATTACTAACCCACTAAATCAGAGACAAGATACAATGAATATAGATAAATTATCAAAATGGACTCTTTGGGTGCTGATGGGCATCACGATAGTCAGCTTTGTACTCTTCATGCTCGTTGGTTACGACACACCATACGAAGAGAACCCAAAGCAGAATGCCCCACTCCTCACAGACTTAATCCTTGTACTCTGCTTTGCCTTCACATTCATTGCTGCCGCTCTCACCGTATGGAGCGCAGTGATGCAGTTCACCAAGGGAGGCTCAACAAGCAAAGACGAGGGCATCGCTGGCAAGACTGGCCTGTTTTCAACCATCGCACTCGTTGCATCACTGGTTATCGGTGCAGCCGTCGGCTTTTCTAACTCAAGCGAGCGTCTGCTCATCAATGGTAAAGACTGGAACAACCCGACGGACATCATCATGACCGACACTTCCATCATCTCCATTGCCATCCTGATGGTTCTCACTATCGTAGCCGTTGTTTACAGCATGGTTGTAAGAACAAAGAAGTAACCCTTAAAACTGAGTAGCAAATATGGGAAAGAAAAGAAAAATGCCAGGACTGAACACCAGTTCAACAGCCGACATCTCATTCATGTTGCTCATCTTCTTCCTTGTAACAACATCAATGGACACCGACCAGGGATTGGGACGTACACTCCCAAAGCCACCTGAAGAGGACCAGCTTAACAACGAAATCAAGGTTAAGGAACGCAACATCCTCAACATCCGTATCAACAAAGACAACTACGTGATGATTGGCGAGGACTACGCCTCACTTGACGACGTGAAGGAGAGAGCTAAAGAGTTTATCAAGAACCCAGAAAACAAACCCAACCTTCCAGAGCTCAAGCCCAAGAAGATAAAAGGCTTTGGCGGCAAGACAATGATGGTGACCGAAAACCACGTTATCTCCGTACAGACCGACCGTGGCACCGACTACGGTGTTTACTTCCAGGTGCAGGACGCGCTGGTGGCAGCCTACAACGAACTTCGTGACGAACTGGCAAAGGAGGAATTTGGCTACAAGTATGAATTCCTCACCAAGGACGAGCAGAAAGCTGTCCGCGAAGTCTATCCGCAGAAGATTTCCGAGGCTGAACCTAAGAAATATGGAGGACAGTAAATTATGAGTCGATTCAATAAAAACGGAGGCAGAGAAATGCCTGAGATGAACACCTCATCTCTTCCAGACTTGATCTTCACAATCCTGTTCTTCTTCATGATGGTAACCACCATGCGTGAGGTGACACTGAAGGTGAAATTCGACAAGCCTGTGGGTACACAGCTCGAAAAGCTTGCACGCAAGTCTTGTACATCATTCATCTACATTGGTCAACCAACAGACAACCTGAAGGCACAGTTTGGTTCAGGACACCGAATCCAGCTGAACGACAAGTTCGCTGAACCCAACGAAGTTTACGACTACGTAGTATCAGAGCGCGGTGAACTCGCCGAGGTAGATAAACCATTCTACACGGTTTCCATCAAGTCGGACCACCACACTCCGATGGGCATCATCACCGACACGAAGCAAGTGCTCCGTAAGGCATACGCCCTCAAGATTATGTACTCAGCAAACCGTCCACGCGAATAACTCTCACACTAAAAGAGTTTCAATACACAAGAAACCGACCTGCAAGGCTCAACGCTTGCAGGTCGGCTTTTTTATTGGTACACAGACCTGACCTCAGTGGTGCATGGGTAAGCGGTCATTTTAGACCGTATTGCGTACCTTATATATAATGATTATCTTTGCGGCGTATATCCAAAACGCAACAAAGAATGATCAACAAGAAAAAAGAAGGAGGCTTCTACGCCTCAAAAGTGAGACTGTTTCTCAATGAGTACGATGGGATACCCCTGGAGGAGTTCTGCAAGGCA
>JAFTEV010000049.1 GCA_017453465.1 Bacteroidaceae bacterium
AATGCGGAATTGGAGAAATGGCATACCGATAGAAACAACAGGCAAAAGGGAGTAGACTGGCAGTTTACAAATGAAGAGGCAAGGGTTAAACTAAAACACTTGTACCCTTTAGTCAACTTTTAGGCTTTACAGACTACTAGAGAATTATTTCCCATAAGCTGACCTCCTATAACAGAATTGTTATTTATTGAAGAAATTCCAGTTCCTACTGTAAGAGTGAAACCAGCAATAGGTCCAACAAAAGAAGCGCCTTTAATAATAGGGCTAATAAGACATAAATGATGAATTGTAGCATTGTTTAAAACACCAAACAGTCCTACATTGTCAACAGTTGGTTTGTTAATATAAAGCCCCTTTATTGATTTTTTATTTCCATCGAAATTGCCTTCAAAGGGTGTTGCCACTGTTCCAATTGGAGACCACCCTTGACTTGGACTTTCTTCGGCAATCCATTCGGTTAAGTCGATATCATTCATCAGTTTGTAATGTGCTGTAAGGTTCGCTCGCACATCAAAAAGGTCAAAGGCTGTTCTTACTTGATACGGGTCATCAGCTGTACCCGATCCTTCCATCTGTGCCTCTGACATAATAGGATAGCAAAATCCTAAAGCCAAAAACCATAAAAATTTTCTCATAGTTTTGAAATACTTTTGTGTCCTCCCCAGTCCCATGAAGAACGTTTATAAAAATGAAGAAGCGTGGAACTGCAATGTTTCCATCCGAAGCTGAGGTCCTAGGAAAACCCACACACAATGATGTAAAAACAGCATTCCACGCTATACATGGAAGCCATCATGTCCATCTTCTTGTGTGTTTGAAATTTCCTAGGTTTCAGCTTACAAGAAAGAGCATAACGCTTCATTAACTATGTCACGACACCGAAGTGCCGCCGAAAGGGTGTTGCCACTCAATCGGCTGCAAATGTACGCAAAAGAAACAAACGGTGCAAGAAAAAGGGCAAAAAAATAGCAAAGCGACTGTCTGTTGGTGGCTTTGCTATCAAATAAGGACTTCCTCCAGCAGTTAGTTCTGCTGGGGGGGCGGTGGGGGGCGTGTCAGTCGGGCAGACAGAAGTCGAGGCAGGTGCGCTGCACGGTATAGGGGCGCACCTTGGTGTTGGCCACGGCTACATGAGCGGGATGGGTGGCGTAGCCCTGCAAGGCGGCTTCAGACTGGAGGGTACTGTCGAGCATGAGGTCGGCATTGGAGGTGGATAGGCGGCCATCGATGTGTACGGTGGCCCGGAGCAATCCAGGGACGGTGCCGACCAGTCCTTCAAGCCCTGCTTTGATGTCGGCTTTCACGGCTTGCTTTTCGGCTTCGGTCAGGGACGGGTTAAGCGTCCAGAGGATGATATGTTTTACCATGACTAATTGGATGATTCAAGATAGAGGTTGATGAGGCGGGTGATGTCGGAGATGGTGAATTTGCCGTCGCCGTCAATGTCAATCTTCCCCAGGGGGTCTTCTGCGGGTGTGTCGGGGTCTTCGTCATCTTTGTCGGGGTTGGCTACGACGACTTCGTCGAGGAAGAAGCGGCCCTTGCTGGCGGTGAAGGTGATGGCTGTGCTGCCCTGGGCGGTGAGGGTGACTTCGTAATCTGTCCATTCGCCTTTGGTGAGGGTGATGGTTGAGGGTTCGAGGGTGGCCCCGCCCGTGGCAGAGAGTGTCAGCGTGGTGCCGTCGTTATTGGCGTTCCAGGCTGCGGCACGGAAGGTGAGGGTGGTCTGGCCGTCCAGCTGGAATGCAGGTGTAGTGGCTGTGCCTGTCACCTTGCCTGTGCCGAACTTGGCGCACTGGTCTGCACCGTAGGCTTTTTCGGCCACCCAGCCGTCGTTGTCGGGCTGGAAGACTGCGCTGGCCACGTTGCCGCTCCAGCCGCCGTCGTTGCCGCCTGTGCCGCCGCAGAGGTCGAAAGATTCGTAGAAGAGGGCATCGGCTGCTGCGGGGCCAGCGGATTTGCCTGTGTCGGTGTTGTCGCCTTCTTCACCGCTGCCCGTGCCGTCGGGGGCGAAGCTGAAGCTGATGGTGCCGTCGGCGTTCTGTGTGATGTCGGTGATGCTGATGTTCATGAGTTTGCGCCCGTCGGTGTTCTGGTTGTAGGTGAAGGCACGCGGCAGGGAGGTGTTGGTCAGCTGGTTACTGCCTGGCTGCGGGTAGATGTCGGTGGCCATGTCGGCATAGAGGGAGTCGGAGAGGGCGTAGTATTCGTCTTCATCGTCGGTCTGGTCCATCAGGTCGCTGTACTTCTGGTAGTAGTCTTTTCCGTCGGCACGGAAGAGGATGCAACGCTGGTGGTCGTTGAGGGGGCCGTAACGAAGGTCGCTGTTGTTGGTGTTGACGAAGTTGTAGGCCCAGATGTCGGCATCATAGTCCACATGGAGGATGAGGAGTCCCTGGGCGGGGAGCTTGGAGTCGAAGCCTGTGAGCTGGCGGTTTTCGAGCAGGTAGTATTCGTTGGGGTAAGCCTTATTATATATAATGTAGGCTTCGTCGGCTTCTGCCAGGGGCTTCATGGCAGTGATGTTCGTCTGGCTGGTCAGTTCTGTGGGCTGGAGCCATCCGGCCAGCATTTTTTCGTGACTGGTGAAGCCTGCGGGGACGAATCCCCTGCCGTTGTAGGAGCCGTCGGCCATCTGGTCCCATTCGCCCATGCCTGAGTAGCCGCTGTAGTCGGTGCAGTACATGTCGGGCAGTCCGAGGCAGTGGGAAAACTCGTGGCAGATGCCGCCCAGTCCGTCGTAGCGGAAGCCGTAGCCGCCGGTGTAGGCTCGCTCGTTGGCCACGGCGTAGGTATTGACGTAGAGGCCAGTTGCGACGGAAAGGGTTCTTCCGTAATCGCTGGCCGAGAGAGCCCATTCGTGGGGGAATATAGTCTCGTCGCCGCCGCCGTCGGCTTCGCCGTAGCCTGCATAGATGATCATGACTTGGTCGATTTCGCCGTCATCGTCCCAGTCGTACTGTTGCCAGTCGGTCACTTGCGACTTCACCTTGTTGATGACTTCGGCAACAAATGTGCCTGGGGCTTTGTCTTCGCCATAATAGTCGTTTGCGCCGTAGGTGGCCATGTTGCCGCTGACGGTCACGGGACCCAAGACATCGAAGGTGAGCTGGAACTGGCCGTAGGATTGCTCCATGAAGTAGTCATAGACGGAGCCAACGAAGCCGTTGCTGTCGGAGTAGCCTGGCTGGTTGGCCACTTTGTTGTAGAGGGCTTGTGGGTCTTTGTCGTGAAACGTCTGGTCGGAAAACTGTGCCAGGATTATCAGTCCTTTCTTCTGGCCATAATAGCCCTTCTGACTTTGGGTGGCCTTGCGCAGACGGGTCATGCGTCGTTTCTGGTTTTGCTGGAATCGGGCTTTTCCTTCGCTGACAGCCTTTTCGGGCATCAAGACGTATTTACCGTCGGAAGCCACATAGCGGTTTCCGTCCACTCCAAGCCAATAATGGCAATGTTCATCGCCCACGAGGTGGGCACTCACTTCGGTTCCGCCTTCGAGAGGCAGTGTCTTCCACACACCCTTCTTCACGGGCAGTGCCCATGAGCAGAGGGTTGTCATCAACAGCGCGGCTGTTACAAAGAGTTGTTTCATAATTGAGGTAATAAATAAAATGTTTAAAATATTATGGAGGAGTTAAGAAGTTAAGGAGTTAAAGGAGTTAAGCCAATACAGATTTTTTGTAAGAGTTAAGCCGGTACAGAATGTCAGTAACGGCTTAACTCCATTAACTCCTTAACTCCTTAACTACCAACCCTTCATTATGAATTGTTCATTATTTCACCATTTGCCATCCGATAAATTGCCTCCAGGTCGGCGGGATGGAGCACCTTGAAGCGGCCTTGGGTAATCTGGTGGTTACGGCTGCATTTCCTCACCATTTCCTGAATTTCGCCGTCGGTGGCTTTGCGGCCTATCAGTTCGGGAATGTTGGTGGGCATACCGATGGCGTGGTAGAACTGCTCCATGGCTTCGATGCCGCGCAGGGCGGTGGCTTCGGGGTCGGTGAAATCGTTCTCCACGTCCAGCACGTTGACGGCAAAGCGCACAAAGCGGCTCACATTTTCTTGATATACATAGCGTGCCCAACTGGGCCAAATGGCTGCCAGACCTGCTCCGTGGGTGACATCGAAGAGGCCGCTCAGTTCGTGCTCAATCTGGTGGGTTGCCCAGTCACCATTGCTGCGGTTACCCGTCACATCGTTGTGGGCAAGACTGCCTGCCCACATAATTTGGGCACGGTTGCGGTAGTCTTCGGGATTCTTCAGCACGGCAAAGACGCATGTCCGCATGGTGCGCATCAGGGCTTCGGCCACAGCATCGGTGAGGGTCATGTCGCCGTCGGGATTGAAGTAGCGTTCCATGGTGTGCATCATGATGTCGGTCACACCCGCAGCTGTCTGGCAGGGCGGCAGGGTGAAGGTGCGGCAGGGATTCATGATGGCAAACTTCGGACGCGAAATGTTGTTGGAGTAGCCCAGCTTCACGTCGCCGTCTTCGTTGGTGATGACACTGGCCTCGCTCATTTCGCTGCCAGCAGCAGGAATGGTCAAGATGGCTGCCACCGGCAAGCAGGTCTGAGCCTGAGCACGGCCTGCATAGAAGTCCCACACGTCACCCTCGTAGGGCACACCGTAGGCAATGGCCTTGGCGGAGTCAATCACACTGCCGCCACCCACTGCCAGGATGAAGTCAATGCCGTGCAGACGGCACAGCTGGATGCCTTCGTTCACCTTTGAGAGACGTGGATTGGGCACCACGCCGCCCAGTTCCACATGGGGCACACTGCCCTCGTCCAGCAAGCGGCAAACCTTGTCGAGCAAGCCAGAACGCTTGGCACTCTGTCCGCCATAGTGAACCAGCACGCGGCTACCGCCATATTTTTTTACTAATGTGGCCACTTGTTCTTCCGACTCGCGGCCAAACACCACTTCGGTGGGTGCATAGAATTGAAAGTCTTTCATATTGAGTTAGGATTTTTAAAAGTCAAAATCGCCATCAAAGCTGATGTCATCCCGCTCGGTGGGCAGCACCCGAATGGAGGCCCGCCCCGTATCGGACAAGTCAAGCAGATAGACGTAGGAATCTTCTTCGTTTCTTACCCGCAGCCTGATGCGGCTCACGCCCTCCTTCTGCTGGATGACCTCATAACTGCGAATCTGTTCCGTAAAGTTCAGCCCCTTGTCTGCCCCACTCAGGGACGAGCGGTAAGCCTGGCCGAAGAAGGGCAGATAGCTCACAAGTGTGTCGCCCTTCACCTCCAGAAAGAAGTCACGCGACACATTCACACTGCCGCCCCGCCGGGGATATGCCTGTGTGATGGTCAGCCTGTAGTGTCGGTCGGCCAATGCCGCACGAACCGCGTTGGCCGTTTCTGTCTGCCGGGCAGCTCGCTCAGCAGCCGTGGCACAGGCCATCAGCAATGCGGCTGACAGTAAGAACAGGATGCTTTTTGTAAACAAGGATTTCTTCATCGGCTGTGAAGATTTTAGAACGTGCAGGGCAACGTCAGCAGTTGATACATCAGTGTGCGAGCCATGCGTTCATGCCCCTTGTCGTTGGGATGCAGCAGGTCGGTTTCCGCATTGTGGAAATAGGCTCCGTGTTCCTTCTGCAAAGGGAACAGCCCCGAAGCTGCATTCCAGTCAATCACGGGCACAGCCCACACATTGGCAGCCTCCTTGATAGCCTCAACGTATGCGTCGATATATTCGCCACACTGGTTGGTGTAGGATTCATCGCACTGCCAGTTGGTTTCGCTCAGAAAGAAATCGGAACGGTGCAGGGGTGTGAGCAGCACAATCTGCTTTGTTGGGAATGTGCGTTTCAGCGAATCGAGCGCGATGTTGATGCGCCCCTTCAGTGTCGTTGGGTCCATCGAGGGAGTACGCTGACGGCGTTTCACCAGTTTCTTGGCCGAACCGTGACCATACATGACTTCTGTCACACGTTCATCCCACCACACACCGATGGGCACACCATTATTGTAGTCGTTAGTTCCGCAGAAAATCAAGATGGCATCCACATCGTCACCATGTTCCTGCCGCAATTTGTCCGTCTGGCGAGGAATGTCATTCCACATCCGTCCGCTCACACCATAGACGTAAGGCGTGATTTGCAACCAATCGCGCAAGTAACTCCAATACTTTGCTTTAGAGGCATCATTCCGAGGGTCGGTCACCGAGTCGCCAAAGTACGCCACCCGTTTCCCCTGCCAGGGATGGGTGAAAGAAGTCTGAGCCATGATTGGCACAACAATCATAAAGCCACACAATAGAAATAATATCTTGTTCTTCATTGACAAAACCTAATCAAAATTAGTATTCTCTAAAAAAAGGGATTGAAAAGGGGGGGATATTAAGCGGCAAATATAACGTATTTACTCGACACACGCAAAGAAAACACTCATTTTTTTGAAAAAAACATCTATCCAGCCAACGAAAACCACCATCGCACGGTATCCAACAGAAAAAGGATGAGCCTATCAGAGGTGTTTTATATCAGGGAAAGCGGGGCAGACATACAGCAATGTCTTAAAAGATGTAAGCAATGCGTCGCAACGGCGTAGGCAATCAACCCGGACTGATTGCCTACACGAGCGAGACGCATTGCCTACGTGAGCGGCCCACATTGGTAGCATAACACTATCAGATTGTTTTTGTTACAATTGGTGATGCGACATTTCTACACGCCGCAAAGAAAAATGGAGGTTTTCATGCAGGAATCAACAATGTTTAACAGACGATGAACATTTGGAATTTCTACATCAGATAGAACAAATTGCCGATTTATTTCTTTTCGTTTCAGAAAATAATTGTACCTTTGCACCCAAACACAAAAAAAACACAACATGATGAACATTCACAGAAAAACATTGATGGCTATGCTGACCCTGGTGCTGGGTTCTGCTGGAGCAATGACGCTGTACGATGCGCCGCACAACACGACAGAAAACCCCTGTTTTACTAACAATAAAAACAATAAGAAAACGATGAAGACAGTTTATGATTTCACAGTATTGGACAAGAAGGGAGGCGAGGTAAGCCTTTCGGAGTACAAAGGCAAGGTTCTGCTCGTTGTGAACACGGCTACAGGCTGTGGCTTCACCCCGCAGTATGAAGACCTGGAGGCCATGTATCACCGCCACAAGGAGAAGGGTTTTGAGATTCTCGACTTCCCCTGCAACCAGTTTGGCCATCAGACACCCGGCACGGACGAGGAAATCACTGAGTTCTGCCAGCTGAAGTTCGGAACCGATTTCCCACAGTTCAAGAAGTCGGAAGTCAACGGCCCAAGCGAACTGCCGCTATACACTTGGCTCAAGAGCCAGAAGGGATTTGAGGGCTTCGATGCCGACAACAAGCTGACTCCGCTGCTGGAACAGATGTTCGACAAGGCTGACCCCGACTGGCGCACGAAGAGTGACATCAAGTGGAACTTCACAAAGTTCCTCATTGACCGCGAAGGCAATGTGGTGGCACGTTTCGAGCCGACCAAGGACATGGCCGAAGTGGAGAAGTGTGTGGTAGCCATCCTTTAACGACAAAAATCCCTGCACCGTAATGAAGAAACTGCTATTCATGCTGGCTGCGCTCATGGTAATCAGCCTGAGTGCTTGTTCACAGAAAAAGGAAGAAGGCACAAAGGGCAAAACCCTGATTGCCTACTTCTCGGCCACCGGCACCACGATGGAAGTGGCCAAATTGCTGGCCGACGCAACAGGCGGAGAACTCTACAGGATTGAGCCTGAGCAGCCCTACACCGAGGCCGACCTTGACTGGACCAACGACCAGTCGCGTTCCAGCCTGGAAATGAAGGACAAACAGAGCCGCCCCGTCATCACGGGCAAGCTGGAAAGCGTAGCCGACTACGATGTCATTTATCTGGGCTTCCCCATCTGGTGGTACACAGCTCCGACCATCATCAACACTTTCCTGGAAAGCTACGACTTCACAGGCAAGACGGTCATTCCCTTTGCCACCTCTGGCAGCAGTGACATACAGAAAGCCTCGGACGACCTGAAAGCCGCCTACCCCGACATCCACTGGCTCCCAGGCAAACTGCTCAACGCCGCCACCCCAGAAACCGTGGAAAACTGGGTGAAGGAGAACCAGCAGTAACCCCTCCCCCAGCCCCCATCACACCAGAAAAAAACTGACAAAACTCCCCCATAGCAGTAGCACCCCACTGCTACCGCCATGGCCTCCCAATGCTACCGCAGCGGCAGAACTTTGCCCCTGCGGTAGCACTGCTTTGTGACCGCAACGAGAGAACATCAAAGTACTACTTGCAGACGTTGTGAAAACTCAAATTATCCATACGTTAATCAAAATTATAGCTCTTTTCAAAAATCTATAACCCAAAAATATTTTTAACCGCTCTAAATGTCTGATCTAAATCTATACGGTCCACACTCCATTTTCCACGACTCTTTTTAGAAGAATTATTATATGCTGGTGGTATATTACGACCTCCGCTATTGCTATTAACGATTTCTCTTGGTGCATAAATATAGTCTTCTTGCAGACTTGGATTGGAAGTCTGAGAATAATAGTTTTCTTGAGAATTGCTATTATCACTCTGTGTTACCGCAGTATTGGTATGTGGGGTTTTATCTGCATTCGGCTTACTTGCACTACTTCCGCTTCCTGAAACAGGAACATAAATAAATTCGGTTACAATCTCGTCTTCTTGCGGTTTTGATATAATATTGTGGTTCAGCACATCTGTTTTTGTGGTATCCATACCTTTGTTCCCTGTAAAGAGATGTTTTCGGGAATCAAATGATTTTATCTTCACTTTAGCAATTTCTGCATATTTTGAATCAGGATACTTCTGAAGGGTTCTGCAAGATTTTGTGTTGGTAGGCGGTAATTCGCAATAGATATTGTACCTTTGCATGCTGTATGAAATCAGCAGAAGAAATCCTACAGTCGATACTGCTTCCAGATGATCCCAATTGGAAAGTAACAGATGTTGT
>JAFTEV010000050.1 GCA_017453465.1 Bacteroidaceae bacterium
CTGTCTTTGTTGTACTTATAGGAAGCGACATGGAAAGACAACTTTCTGTGGAAATCAGCAATGTTGGCTTGAATCGAAGTCTTGGTCGGGATGTGTGTGCTGACCAAAGGGCACGAAAAAAGCGTGAACTCTCACTCTGCCCGCTCGTTTCTTTAGGTCCTGAGAAAACCTGTACACATTAACAGACAAAGTCCGATGCCCACGCCGTCGGTATTTATGTATAGCACCCCGTGAAAGTGTGCGTGAGGATCCAACGATCCTCGGCACACTAACGGGATAGCTTAGAATACCTACCCGTAGCATCTACTCTGCATTGTTCTTGGAGTGTACGTTTGAGTTTCTCAGGTTCAAAGAAACCAAAAACAAAGCGTTGTAAGACGCTGATTTTTATGTCTGTCCCCACCTTCACAGCTCCCATTGGGAGCATGTACGGCGCGGACTTGGGCGCAAAGGTACGAATAAATTTAGAAATGAGCGAATTATTTTGCGATTTTTTTCTTTGGAACTTGTTCTTTTGGAGTTCTTCTGGAGTGCCCGCAAAAGTTACAAGTTACAATCCTCAACTCCGAAAGTACTCGTGGAATAGTCGCACTGTTCTCTCGTTGCTGTGGCACAGTTCTCCTGCCGTAACGGGAAAGTTCTGCCACTGCGGAGGGAGAACTGTACTACTGCGATGGCACTGCATTGCCACCGCAGCGAATGAACTGTGCCATGGCAGCGGCAATGCAGTGCCATCAGAATCTTGGCCGTTTCTGTTTCATAAAAAATTTACACGAAAAAACCTGTCATACCTGTCACAGGTGGTTGCCAATCAGTTGTTTTATATTCAATTAGCAGAATGACAGGTTTTACAAATCATGACAGGTTTTCAAAGAACCTGTCATTACCAAACAATTTGCATATCAGTATAATAACACGCCAATGACAGGTATGACAGGTTTTGAAGTGAAAAACTTTCGTATCATTAGCTCCACCAAAACAAAAGGTTCATGCCCACAAAAAAACACTTCTACGAAAGTCCTTCAATTTGTCCGTTCACGATGTCGATACGTTCAGCTTGCGGCGATTTGCTGAGACCAGGCATCCGCATGATGTCACCAGCTATGGCCACAATCATTTCGGCTCCGGCATTGATGACAATGTCGCGAATGTTGATGGTGAATCCTGTAGGGCAGCCATAGAGCTTCGAGTCTGCGGAAAAAGAGAACTGGGTCTTGGCGATGCAGACGGGATAGTGGCCAAGGCCAAGCTTCTGAATGCGGTCGAACATACGCAGGGCCGATTTACTGTAGGCCACACGCTGGGCACCATAGATGTCTTTACAGATTTTCTCAATCTTAGTCTGAGGGGCATCTGCATCTTCGTAGGCAAAGCGCAGTGGTCCAGACGGGGCATTCTCAATGCTATCCACCACAGCCTGTGCCAGCTGCACTGCGCCTGCACCGCCTTCTGTGAATGCGTTGTTGATGGCAAAGTTGACACCCAACTCAGCACAGTGTTTGCGAACAAGGTCAAATTCCTCTTCCGTGTCAGTGGCGAAGCGATTGAAGCAAACCACAACATTTTGCCCAAACTTCTTGAGGTTTGCAATGTGGCGGTCAAGATTTTTCAGTCCCTGAACAAGTCCTTCGGCACAGGGGGCTTTGATTTGCTCCACGGGCACTCCGCCGTGCATCTTCAGTCCTTGTGTGGTGGCAACAATGACAGTGAGCTTGGGCTGAAGTCCGCTTTTGCGGCATTTGATGTCGAAAAACTTCTCTGCGCCGAGGTCGGCACCGAAGCCTGCTTCTGTCACCACGTAGTCACTGAAAGTCATGGCCGTCTGGGTGGCAACCAGCGTATTGCAGCCATGTGCAATGTTTGCGAAGGGACCGCCGTGCACAAACGCTGGTGTCTGCTCTGTGGTTTGCACCAGATTGGGGTTGATAGCATCTTGAAGCAAAACAGTAATGGCTCCGCCGACACCAAGGTCTTTCACACGGAAAGGGCTGTCGTCCAACCTAATTCCAAGCAGGATGTTGTCAATACGACGGCGCAAGTCTTCCAGGTCTGTAGCAAGGCAAAGGATAGCCATGATTTCGCTGGCTGGCGTAATGTCAAAGCCGCTTTCGGCTGGAATGCCGTCCGTCTTGTTCCCCAGCCCCGTAACAATATGGCGCAGACTGCGGTCGTTGATGTCGAGGACACGTTTCCACAGCACTTCTTTCAGTGCAAAGCCCTCGTCACGATGCTGATAGAGGTAATTGTCGAGCAAAGCGGCTATCATGTTGTGAGCAGATGTAATGGCATGGAAGTCGCCTGTGAAGTGCAGGTTAATCTTCTCCATGGGCAGCACCTGGGCATAGCCGCCACCTGCTGCCCCACCCTTCACGCCGAAGCAGGGACCCAACGAGGGTTCACGCAAAACACAGACAGCCTTTTTGCCAATCTTGTTCAAGCCGAGTGCAAGGCTGATGCTGACCGTGGTCTTGCCTATTCCCGCCTTGGTGGGCGTGATGGCTGTAACGAGTATGAGGTTCGATTGTTTGACTCTTTCTTTATTAATAAGGTGTAGTGGCACTTTCGCAATGTGCCGCCCGTATGGAATAAGTTCTGCTGACGGGATGCTGATGTAGTTCGCTATTTGCTCAATGGGCCTTAGCGGACATTCACGCGCTATTTCTATATCTGTCTTCATTAGGTTGTGCGGTTTTACGGTTGTGCGGTTTTACGGTTGATACTCAAATTGTGAACCTTTAGCTCGGCGTAGCCAATTATGAATTGAGCCAACCGTTTACAACTCAGTCTCGCCCTCTACAAAATTATCCACAAAGAGGTGTTCGCCGTCCCAGACGGCGTAGGTGAAGAGGGACATCCATTCGCCCAGAATGACAAGGCGGCACTCCTGCGAAAGCACAAGGTCGAGGTCGATGTGGCGGTGGCCAAAGATGAAGTAGTTGATGGTGGGGTGTGTCTTGAGGTAGTCTTTGGCATAGAGCACCAGCCCCTCACGGTCTTCACCCATGTAGGGTTCTTCCTCAAAGTCGAAGCTTTCGTAGCCAACGGGATTCTTGACATCGCCCTGAAACTGCGGCACGTCTTTCTTGATGCGTTTCAGGCGGGAATGCTTGGCCCAATTGCGTCCGAAGGGAATGAAGCTGTCGGGCGGCAGCATGGATGCCAGTCGGCGCAACCACTTATTGTGGAATCCCCAGAAGAGCAGCCTGGTCTTCCAGCTGCGGTCGCGGTAGTCCAGGCCGTCGCCGTGGGCAAGATAGAATATCCTGCCGTTCAGGTCGAGTGTCTCGGCATGGCGGTGAACGGTGACACCACACTCCGTGCTGAGGTAGTCGTGCATCCAGAGGTCGTGGTTGCCGCAGAAGTAGTGCACCTCCACGCCACTGTCGGTCAGTTCGGAGAGTTTACCCAGAAAACGGGTGTACCCTTTGGGCACGACTGCACGGTATTCAAACCAGAAGTCGAACATGTCGCCCAGCATATAGATGGCCTCAGCCTTGTCCTTTATCTGGTCAAGGAAATTGACCAGCCGCCGTTCCTGTGTGCGGCTGTGCTTCAGGGCCAGCGAACCAAGGTGGGCATCGGATATGAAGTAAATCTGTTTCATCACGGTTTTTTACATGAATCCCAAGTCGAGCTTGGCTTCTTCGCTCATCATGTCCTTGCTCCATTCGGGTTCAAAGACAACCTCCACGTTGGCGTTCTTCACGCCGTGGATGGAGGTGAGCTTCTGGTTGATGTCCTCAAGGATGAAGTCGGCGGCAGGGCAGTTGGGAGCCGTGAAGGTCATGTCGATGTTCAGGTCAAACACATCCTCCCCCTCCGGTTCGGCTGCGTCCACCACCTCAATCTTGTAAATCATGCCCAAGTCATACACGTTGACGGGAATCTCCGGGTCAAACACGGTCTTGAGCATCTCGATGGTTCTGTCTTCTATTTCTTCTTTTGTCATTAGGAGTATATCTTTCCGTTTTCGGCGTAACTGTAGTAGTCGCCGTCTGTTACAATCACGTGGTCAATCAGCCTGATGTTCATGGTCTGCCCCACCCTGGCGAGCCGGGCGGTAAGCTCGTTGTCGGCTCGGCTGGGCTGGATGTTTCCGCTGGGATGGTTGTGCACAAGTGCAAAGCAGGTGGCACTGGCCAGCAGCGCGTGCTTCATCACTTGGCGGGGGTCAACAGCCGTTTCTGTCAGTCCGCCACGGCTCATGTTCACGCACTTGATGAGCCTCATGCTGTTGTTCAGCAGCAACGCCCAGCTCTCCTCATGGTCGAGGTCCTGAATCCTGGGGAGCATGAACTGGTGGATGGTCTGTCCGCTGTCCAGCTGAGCGATGTCCGACAGCTTCTCTTCCGAGCGGCGACGGCCAATCTCTGCTGCGGCCACAATGCCGAGAGCCTTGGCTTCACCGATGCCTTTATACTGCATGAGGTCTTCCACCGTCATGCGACTGAGACAAATCAGGCTGTTTTCACAATCCTGCATAATGCTCTGCATCAGTTCCACAGCCGTCTGCTCAGTATTTCCGCCACCAATGATGACAGCCAGCAGTTCGGGCACTGTCAGTGCTCCAGCCCCCTTAGCCAGCAGCTTTTCGCGGGGGCGTTCCTCTGCCTGCATGTCTTTGATGGTGGTATGCCGTTTCTGCGGTTCCATCGCCACATCGTTGAAGGGGTTGAAGTGTCGGTTAATCATAGAAATTCTTTTCAAAAGCAGCAAATTCGTCTTTTCCCAACACACAGCGTAGCCACCATGCCTTCAGGAATCCCAGCCCATAGCCCATCAGCTGCACAAAGGCGGCAATGACAGCGTAGTATCCAATGACAAGGCTGCGATTCTGTGTGCTGGCATCGCAGAAGATAAGCAGCACATAGAGCAGCAACGGCAGGAGCGGAGCCACAAACCACGCCGTAGCGGGCAGAGCCAGCTTCAGCACCACGGCAGACACAAGCAGGAAGATGACTCCCACTGTGAACACCATCGGCAACGTATGCACCAGCTTCATGGTGCCGGGGTGTCGCTTCTCCAGGTTAATGCGGGCAATGCCAGAGTTGAACACCTGCTTGAAGAACTTGTCGAAGTCCGTGCGCCTCTTGTGCCACACCCATGCGGCAGGAAACAGGCGGCAGCTGTAGCCAGCCTCCACTATGCGGTAGCTGAAGTCGATGTCTTCGCCAAAACGCATCTTGGCAAAACCGCCCAGCGACTGATAGACACTGCGGCGCATCCCCATGTTGAACGAGCGCGGATAGAACTTGTCCATCTTCTTCTTGCCGCCACGAATGCCGCCCGTCGTGAAGAACGATGTCATGGAGTAGCTGATGGCTTTCTGTATCGGCGTGAACGACTCGTGTGCCGCATCGGGACCGCCAAACGCATCGCAGGGATTCTGCTCCAGTTCCGTTTCGATGGCGGCCAGATAGCCTTCAGGAACAACGCAGTCGCTGTCCAGTATCAACACATAGTCACCCTCTGCCCGCTCCACACCATAATTGCGTGCAGGCCCAGGCCCGCCGTTCTCCTTCACAAGGTATTTCACGTTCAGCCTGTCGGCATATTTCTCCACTACTGCACGGCAGGGTGTCGCGGAACCGTCTTCCACAACAACGACCTCGAAATCCTTCACCGTTTGCTGGCAAAGGCTTTCAAGCAGTTCGTCGGCTTCGTCGGGACGATTATATACAGGAATAATGATTGAATATTTCATTTTGACAACTACTCAAAGTAGAACGTGAGGACTATCATCTTGCTCTTGCCCTTGTCCACACTCTCCGTAAAGATGAGCTGGGAGGGGTCGGTGATGTCGTCACGATTCTTGCTGATGATGTTTGCCAGACCAAAGCAGAACTTGAGTTCGGGGATAAACTTGAACCACGGCGAATAGAAGTCACAGCCAAAGCCCGCCTCCAGGTAGCAGTCGAACTTCTTCAGCAGCAGCTGCTTCTGCTGCTTCACCGTGAGGTCAAGCATCGGGTTGATGCCCACCATGACGTAAGGTCGGTAGTTGTTGAATCGCTCTGCCGCAAACTTCAGGTCTATCGGTAGTGAAATATAGGTCGATTTGATGGACTGATACTGCCTCTCGCCATTCAGCTGATTCTGGAACGTCACGTTCTTCGTGCCGAAGTGCATGGTCGGAATCACACGCAGCCCCAAGTGTTTCGTCAAGTAGAACTCGCCCAGAATGCCCACGGAGAAGCCAGGCTCGTAATTCGGCACATCGGCAAACCACTGGTTGCCCGCCGCATCCTTATAGCCGTTCTGCGTCAGCTCTATGTCCTGCAAATGCACACCCGCAAGGAAACCATAGTGGAAACGCCGCTGGTCAATATACGGACGATTCATCACCTTTCGCTTCTGCGCATACCCCTCAGGCACACACAGAAGGAAAAGTGCAGCCAAAACATATATTATATAATAATGTGTCTGTTTCATGCTGCAAAAGTACAGTTTTTCTACCACTTTAAACGCATAAAATCACAGAAAATTGCTCGTTTCCTTAGTTTTTGCTACCTTTGCGGGCAAAAATCAAAATCAGTAATGGAAGATAGAAGACGATTGAAAATTGAAATGGGTAGTTAAGTAGTTAGAGGAGTTAAGTAGTTAAGCCAATACGGAATGTCAGTAACGGCTTAACTCCTGTCCGAAGAACGAGCGAAGCGATAACTCCTTAACTCCTTAACTTCTATAAATAAATTGTAAAATTGTAAAATTGTAAAATTGTAAAATTGTAAAATTGTAAAATTAACTATGAACCTAACAGTCATTGGCGCCGGCAACATGGGCGGCGCACTCATCAAGGGATGGGCCAAGAGCGGCAAGCTGGCCTCCATCACCATTGCAGACAAGAACGAAGCACTGCTTGCCCAGTTTAAGCAAGACTACCCACAACTCAACACCACCACCGACAACGTCGCCGCCGTTCAGGGAGCCGACATCGTCGTGATTGTCGTCAAGCCCTGGCTTATGAAGCTGGTGCTTGCCGAACTGAAGCCCGTGCTCGACCTGGAGCGGCAAATCATCGTTAGCGATGCCGCCAACTTCACCACCACCATGCTCGCCGAACAGCTGGGGCAGCAAGGCCAGTACTTCTACGTCATTCCCAACATTGCAGCCGAATTCTCAGCCAGCATGAGCTTCATTGCCAAAGGCGAAGCCGCCACGACTGAAAGCCTCCGTGCCGTGGAAGACCTCTACGCCCTTTGCGGCGACACACTGACAGTGGCTGAAAACCTCATCGGTCCCGGCATGATGATGGCCAGCTGCGGCATAGCATACGTCATGCGCTACATACGTGCCCAGATGGAAGGCGGCTGCGAAATGGGCTTCTATCCCGCTCAGGCCAAGCAGATAGCACTCCAGACCATGCAGGGCGCAGTCTCCCTGCTCAAGGCCACAGGCTGGCACCCCGAAGAAGCCATTGACAAAGTGACCACTCCCGGCGGTGTCACCATCAAGGGCCTCAACGAACTTGACCACGCAGGCTTCAACTCCGCCGTCATCCGCAGCCTGAAGGCAGGGTTGAAATAAAAACTTCCATCTACAATTCTGATAGTGCCCGTTAAAGTTTCATGCTTCAACGGGCACTTTCAGAATGCGTGTATATAGGGGTTAGAACAGCCCTTTACTTACACCTCATTTTCAATCTGTCTCTATCAATAGAAACGTTAAACATAACTCATTTAGGGCACCATGAACTTCTTGCCGTTCTTGATGTAGATGCCTCTTCGGACAAATTGAGTATTGAATATGCGACGGCCCAATATGTCATAAACAGCTTCTCCATGAGCTATATGCTCATTGGTTGCCTGTATGTTGTTGATACCATCGACAAGCGATGTTCCAAGGGTGAAATAACCATCATAGAACATTCCATCAGAAAACGCGGCAGCATAATTATCATAAAATTCCGATGGAACGATGAGAGAACTTGGATTTTCGGATGTGCCGCCAGAGTATTTGCAAACGCTTTTATATCAACGATTTGTGTGTTAAACGGTAGAAAAGTGATGACGTAGATTCTAAAGAGATGGAAAATGATGAAGATTTAACGTATTTAACCTTGCAAACCTCAAAAACGTGTTATTTGTACAAGTTTTCTCATAGCCACATCAACAACTGACCTCATCGATATGTCACCCCTGATTTTTACTTCTTAACTCTATTTTGCCCCAAAAACAATAAAATCCTTATCTTTTGGGGCAAAAACATGCTATCAAATGGCTTTTTCTCAATAATTGTTTGTACCTTTGCCAGCAAATAATAGATATTAATATGGAACAGAAACTTATTGCAAGAGACAGAGAGTGCTCTATGTTACGGGACTGCATGGAGTCAGACCGTTCTGAATTTGTTATCGTATATGGAAGAAGGCGTGTGGGAAAGACCTTCCTCATAGATCAGTACTTCAAGATGAATTATGATTTCAGTTTCGTGGGCTCGCATCGTTCCACGCAAAGGGTTCAACTACGTAACTTTGGGAAGGTCATGAAACAGTATGCAGGGTTGAAGACTGTACCAAAGTATGCCGACTGGTTTGATGCCTTTGATGCGCTGGAGGAACATCTTGGCAATCTTCCAGCCAACAGGAAGAAAGTAGTGTTTTTCGACGAAATGCCTTGGATAGACACACAAAAGTCAGACTTTGTTGAAGCCTTGGAGAACTTCTGGAACGGGTGGGCTAACCGTCGGAACGATATTGTCTTTGTAGGGTCTGGTTCGGCAACATCATGGATGGTTGACAAACTGATTGAAAATCAAGGTGGGCTTCATGCTCGCATCACTGCAAACATCTATCTACGTCCTTTCAACCTTAAAGAGACAGAAGAATACCTACGCTTTCATCACTGCAAATGGGATCGATACCAGATAGCGCAGTGTTACATGCTCTTTGGTGGAGTTCCTTTCTACCTTAGTCTTTTGAAGACGAATCAGAGTCTTGTCCAAAATGTTGACCGACTGTGCTTTGCCCCGAATGCCCCACTTCGAATAGAGTTTGAGGAACTATATACGGCACTTTTCAAACATGCCGACCAGTATATCTCTGTGGTAAAAACTCTCAGCCAACATAAAGAAGGAATGACCCGGAACGACATGATGAAAGCTCTGAAAATAGAAGGCCGCAATCTCACCGCAGTACTCCGCAATCTGGAACGCTGCGACTTCATTGCCAAAATGGCTCGCTTCCCTAACAAGTCAACCGATGCCATTTACAGACTGGTTGACTTTTATACCTTATTTTATTATAAGTTCCTTGCCGAAGACCTGTCGGGCGATGAAATGTGGTGGAGCCATAATTTTCAGTCACACAGCGTAGAAGCCTGGATGGGCAGGGCATTCGAACTGCTTTGCCTCTGCCACGTAGGGCAGATAAAGAGGGCACTTGGTATCTCCGGAATGGCAACCAGTGTTTCCTCATGGCGGCATTTGGCAGACAAGGCCAATCAAGACCCAGCCAAGAGGGAAGGCGCACAGATTGACCTTATCATCGACCGTGCCGACCGCATGGTGCATCTTTGCGAGATGAAGTTCAGCGTCGGTCCTTATGAGCTAAAGGATGTATACGAAAAGAAACTGCGCCAGCGGATGACAATCTTCCGTGAAGCCACGAAATGTACAAAAGCACTGGTGAATACGTTTGTTACAACATTCGGTGTAGCTGACGGAATGCACAAAAGCATTGTAAACAGCGAAGTGACATTAGATGAACTTTTTAATTAATCAAGCCCTCAGCGGCTTTACTTACAAGACAGGAGCGCATCGCTACACGCACAGAGTCACAACTTATGGGGTATAAGGTCTTCGCTACAGGCACAGTGTCACAACAAACTGAGGTCAAGTGTAAGAAAAACTTCTCAGGACATGAAGTTTCTCATCATCTTTTCCACAAAGTGTGCGGCAATACCAGAAATTAGAGGTTTCTATGTACTTTTCAGTATCCATTCCTAATTCCTCATTCCTCATCCCTAATTAAGCATTACGACCTAATACCCCATTCGTGAGGTATCCACTTCCTTCTTTTTCTTTTCCTTGAAGTTACCAATGCGATGGATTATGGTGAAGGAAGCGTTGACGTAGTCCATCCAGACACGCATTGTGAAATCCTGAGCCAGCAGTGCTGAACGAGTACAGAAGTGTCCGTTCTGCACGTTATTGCCGCTGGCAGTCAGGCTCCACTGCCCACGGGGAGAAGTCCAACGAAGCGAGGCGTTCAGCCTGAACACAGGCGCAATGTCGTACACACCCTGTATCGCCTTCGACTGAAACCTGGGGTTCAGCACAAACTGAATGTTGTGGCGTGCCGACAGCCTGGCAACGGCTGTGCCGCTGAGGATGGCCGAGATCTGCGTGCGATTGAAGGGCAGGTCGAAGAAACTGCTGCTCTTGTCGTGCCGAAAGACACCTGTCGCCGTGACATTGCCGTGCAGCCAACTGCCTACACGGAACTGGACAGATGCCTGCAAGCCACAATAGTTGGAGAAGTCGAAATTCGTCTCCTTCATAATGACCGCCATGCGGTCCAACGGCTGATAGGCCAGCTGCACCGAGTAGTTGGGCTGGAACTGCGCAAAGGCCGTAAACGTGTACCTGCGGTTCCACTGCCACATCAGGTTCAGCCCATAGCTCGACGCAGGTTTCAGGTCGGGGTTGCCCCAAATCTCGCTGTAGGCCGACGAGTAGAAGATGCTGCTCATGGTGCTCCAGTAGCTGGGATAGACCGACTCGGAACTGAAGCTGAGGTTCAGCACGTGCTTCGGACTGATGGTCCACATCGCATTGAAGACTGGATAGATGCGCCATTCGTTCCACTTTGTGGCATGATACTGCTCCGCACTTACCGATGCCTCCACGTTCAGCCCCTCCCCTATCTGTTTGCTTGCACCGGCATAAACATTCAGGATGCGCTCGTTGTAATCCACACGGCTGGTGGCATTGGCCACTTCGCGGCGATGCTCGTCCAGCGTCGTCTGGTAGCTGTTGTTGCCAGTGAACTGTGCCTTTGCCCCGTACATCAGTTCCCAGCCTCCCCTCAAGGCGTGCGTCTGGTCTGCCGTGAAAAGCCACTTGCCGACCCGCTGCCTGCTATCCACAAAGAGGTTGCGACTGCGGTCGTACATCTTGCCGTCCAGGTGCTGCGTCCGTGGGTTCTGGTAGTTGGTGTAGGATGCACCCAGTTGCAAACCAAACGGAGCTGTGTAGCTCAGGTCAATGTTGTGCAGATAGTCGTGTTCCGACGACCGCTGCACAGACATCGTCGTGCCCGTTGTCGTGTTGACAGGCTTAGCCGAAACCCAGTTGCCCGTATAGGCAGCGTTCAGGCGGTGGTCATCGCTGAAAGCATAGTCCACGCCGACGCGGTACTCATGGTTGATGCCGCAACTTTTCTGTCGGGTCACGTCGCTGTAGGGAATGCGGCGGCCATCAGCCAGCAGGTGGTTAGCCTCGTGCTCTACCTGTCCGTAGCCCACACCGTCAATGAACGTGTAAGAGACATCCAGCCCAAACTTGTCGTGATTATAGATGAAGCTGCCGCCAATGCGCCCCGTCCCATACTTGTGCTGCCGCCAGGTTCCCTGCAACTGGCCAGAGAGCTGGTTGGTGCCCGCAAAGTCCTTGGTCACCACATTGATGGCCATGCCGCGCACATGATACTTCAGCGGAGCCGACGGCATGACCTCTGCCCTGGCCAGCATAGCGGCGGGCATATTCTTCAGCCGTTCAGCCACCTGTTCTGCACTCAGTGTGGTAGGCTTGCCATTGATAATCAGTGTGACGGGCCGGCCCGCAAACATCAGTCCGCTGCCCGTCTCGGTCACGCCCGAAATGCGGGTCAAGGCTTCGTAGGCATCATTGGCCGGATAGACTTGCAGCAGCGTGGGCATATCATAGACCAAGCAACCATTCTTCGTGCTCGAAAAGATGCGCTCGCCCCGTATCTGCACACTGCCCAGCATGATGATTTCGGGCTGCATCTGTATCGTGCCCAGGTCGTCGCCGCCGCAGAGCCGATAGACCGTCTTGTAGCCCACGAAGGAAATGCGGGCCAGCACCGTAGCCGAATCATGGGGAACAACAAAATAGCCGCCCTCGTTGGAAACACCGCCACCCAGCAGCGTAGAGTCCTGGGGCGAAAGCAGGGCAATGTTAGCGTATGCCACAGGCTCGTCGTGCTCACCCACGATGCGACCCGTCAAGTGGTGGCGAGCCTTGTGCGTACACTCCACAAAGATTTTCTTCTCCGCTGGGTCCTGCGTGTCGAGGCTAACGCGGATGGGATAGAAGCCCACCATCTGCTGGATGGCATCGGGCAGCGGCTTGTTCCTGACGGTGGTCGTGATGCGGAAGTCCTCCAGTTCGTCGTAAAGGAAATAAAGCGTGTAGTCCGTCTGCTGTTCGCTGAGTTCGCGCAGCGCGTCGGACAGCGACACATTATTATATATATGGCTGATGCGTTGTGCCCGTAACACGCCGAACAGGAAGAAAGCCAAGAGAAAGGGGGTAATGCGTTTCATGCTGCTGCTCACTCTACGACAAGTTGATGACTCTGCTGCGTGATGTGCAACCGCTCAAAGTGGTTGAGGTTCTCCACCACCTTCTCTATGCCCTGCCCACGGTTCCACGTGAAGTGGAAACGCAGACTGCGCACATCGTCGTTCATAAAGATGACTTCCGCACCATAATGAGCGGCAATCTCCGTCAGCATCTTTTCCAGCGGCACGTTGTCGAAGACAACAGGCTCCGTGCCGAGCGTGTCGGGGGCATCCAGCTTTTCATCCACCTGCACACCTGCCTCCACCTCTGTCTGTGACGGCTGCGACAGCTGGCGGTGGCGCACATAGTGAATCGTGGCGTAGGTAAGGCTCGACACCAGCAGCACGCCCACGAAGGAAGCCGCCACCTTCAGCCTCATCCGTCTGGGCTGCTGGCAGTGGTGCACAAGATGTTTCTGTTCAAATCTTTGCCATGCCTTGTCCACATCCACGCGGCGGCAGTGCTGGCGATGCCGGTAGGCTTGTCGCGTTGCCACCATCAGGCGGTAAGTCTCCCTTGCCGTCTCGTCCCCGCCGATGAAGTCGCGGATGTCCTGCTCAGAATAGGCTTCGGGGTTGTCGAGCATTTCCAGTAAGCGGGTAGTGCTGTCTTGAGTTTCCATAACATTTGCTTTTAAGTGACTTCTATATATTGAAGACAGAGACACAGAGGCACAGAGATTTACTTTATATATTCATCATTTCCTGACACCTGAACCTCTGTGTCTCTGTGCCTCTTGTTCAAAACTTGATTTATAGAACATACTTTTAACGTCTAAACTGGGTTCTGATGTCGTTGACCGACTGGCTGAGGTACTTGAAGACCGTCTTGAGGTTCATGTCCAGCCGAAGGGCAATCTCCCGCAGTGTCAGTCCCTCTTCAAACCGCAGGCGGAAGATGCTTCTGTGCGGCTCACGGAAGCGGCTCTCAGCATAGGTCGTGATGGCCTCCAACAGCTCTGCCTCAGCTTCCGCCAGCCGTCCACCAGCCTCCACATCCAGCGAATACAGGTTGTGCACCCGCTCCTTCAACGTCTTCTGCTTCATTCGGTTCAGGCATCCGTTGCGCACCGCCGTCAGCAGGTAAGCCCTCATCTTCCCCTCGCAAGGCAGGGCACCCACCTCCATGAGCCGCACAAACACATCTTGCACCACGTCCTCAGCCTCTTCGTCCGTATAGAGCAACGTGTCAGCCACACGCATCATCTCGCCGTAATACTGCCGAAAGAGCCCTTCAAGTATCGTCTCGTCAATCATTTCAGATTCCTTTTCACACTAAAGACAACCAGCCCAACCTTTTTTCTACAGAAACGCAAACTTTTTTCAATTTAGGACACTCCCTTGGTTTGCTAATATAATATCATCAAATTCTATTTTACTTTCCCATGCTGTTCGTATGTTTCTTAAACTATACTCCGGCCCAAATCAAATGCCTCCTGCATAAAGCCTGTCAATCTCTTCTTGCAGATTGGCCAGGAACTTTCCTGCGTGAGCACCATCCATCTGGGTGTGGTGGAACTGGAAGGAAACAGAAAGCTTGTAGCGAAACCACCGATTCCTGTATCGGCCCCAAATCAAGAATGGATTATTGAAAATGCCGCTGTTCATGCCCACGGCTCCGTCAATCTCGGTGTCAACAATGGCCGATGTGCCAATAACCATACACTCAGCCGACAAGTCACGGTCTGTGCAACTTTCTGCAACCTGCAAGGTGTACTCCAAATACTGCAGATTGAACTGTTCGATGTCTTCAGTGAAGAGGATGTCGCAGGAAGAGACCTCCCCCGCCTTGTTCTTGACGATGGTGTTGACAGCGAGAAAGTCGTACTGCATCAGTTTGTCGCCGACAGGCAGGAGAAAGAACTCCTTCACGGAAGAAGCGGCTTTGCCGATGCACCAGTCCAGCAGCATATTGAACTTGTACCCCCGCTTCCGGCTGATTCTTACCAGTCGCGTAACATCGACAGTCTTGAAGAATGTGACCATCGGACCAGGAGCCTTCATCCATAAATCAAAGGCTTGGGCGCGGCTGGTTTCTTTCGGATTTACTTCACGCATAAATTGAATTTTACTTACTTATTACTTAGCTTGTCTGGTGGTGCGAAGATACTGCTTTTGCCAGAACTTGCCAAACAATTGGGGAGAAAAAAGGGGATAGACAGACGTGGGAACATCATTTTTACATCTGCGTGCCACCTCCGCTTTCTCTCTCCCTACCCTTTTGAAGCCAGCCGCGCCAGGCAGGTTGCACCAAAGACAGCCGTATAATCTTTTGGCGGGATGCGGGTGTGCGCGCCAGCCAACAGCATTGCAACTTTGGCGGTATAGGAATATTTTTCTGTGATTGCGGGCAAAAAAGTTGAAAAGTGTGGCAATGAAAGTTGACGCAACGGCGTTGTTTGTAAAAACAACGAGCGATGTTTGTAGAAACAACGGCGTTGTTTTCAAAAACAACGCCGTTGCGTCAACTTTTTTCTTCAATGCGGACAAGTCTGAAGTGAAAAGAGAGGGAAAAAATCGTTAAGTGGGCGGGCGGTGAGTATGCACACGGACGGCAGCAAGTGTCCGTTTGCGCACGGCTGAAAGGGTTGTGCAGTTTTTTTCGCAGTTTTGTGCACATTCGGGGTTAATGCGTGCAAAAGGCTAAAAATAAGGCTTTTTTTATTTGGGGCAGTGGAGATTAGTCCGTAATTTTGGGGTGTTTTTCTGTTGGCCGGGTGCGGTGTGTGCAGTTTTCAGCACATATAGAATGACCATCATACACGACAAAAAGAATGTAAATAATAGAAGATGTTAGATAGATTTCTGAAACAAACGACGTTCACGTCACTGGAGGATTTCCAGCAGCATTTCAGTCTGGTGGTGCCTGATGATTTCAATTTTGCTTACGACGTGATGGACGGATGGGCGGCGTGTGCTCCTGAGCGGCTGGCCATGATTTGGACCAACGACCAGGGGGCAGAGCGACGCTTCACGTTTGCCGACATGAAGCGCGAGTCGGACAAGGCTGCGGGCTTCTTTGCCTCGGTGGGCATCAAGAAGGGCGACATGGTGCTGCTGATCATGAAGCGGCGCTACCAGTTCTGGACTACGATGCTGGGGCTGCACAAGCTGGGGGCAGTGGCTATTCCGGCCAGCTTTCTGCTGACGAAGAAAGACATTGTGTATCGGGTGAAGTGCGCTGACATCAAGACAGTCATCTGCTGCGGAGACGACGAGATTCTCCGGCACGTGAACGATGCACAGGCTGAGTGGCCTGCACTGGAGCGGCGCATCAGCATCGGCCCTGTGGTGCCCGACGAATGGCTGGACTTCAACAAGGGCGTGGAGGAGGCCAAGCCTTACGTGCGCCCGCTGAAACACAACAAGGCTACAGACCCGATGCTGATGTACTTCACGAGCGGCACGAGCGGCCAGCCCAAGATGGTGCTGCACGACCAGACGTATGCCATCGGGCACATCGGCACGGCTGCCTATTGGCACAACCTGAAGCCTGGAGCCATTCACCTGACGGTGTCGGATTCGGGCTGGGCAAAGTGCGCATGGGGCAAGCTGTACGGGCAGTGGATTGTGGGGGTGACGCTGTTTGTGTATGACCACGAGAAGTTTACGCCGGCGGACATCTTGCGCAAGATTGAGCAGTACAGGATTACGAGTTTCTGCGCACCGCCAACGGTCTATCGCTTTATGATTCGTGAAGACTTGAGCCAGTTTGACCTCTCGTCGCTGAAGTATGCAACGACGGCGGGCGAGGCTCTGAATGCCTCGGTCTATCAGAAGTTCCTGGAGATTACGGGGCTGCAAATCAAGGAGGGTTTCGGCCAGTCGGAGACGACTTGCCTGTTGGCCACGCTACCGTGGATTTCCACAAAGCCGGGGTCGATGGGCGTGCCCATGCCGCAGTATGACGTGAGGCTGGTGAAGGAGAACGGCGAGGTGGTGACACAGCCGGGCGAGCATGGACAGATTGCAGTCTGCACCAGGGACGGAAAGCCTATCGGCCTGTTCTGCGGCTACTACCGCAATGCGGAGCTGACGAACCTGGCCTGGCACGACGACTTCTACTTCACGGGCGACGTGGCCTACTTCGACGAGGACGGCTACTACTGGTATGTGGGCCGTGCCGACGATGTCATCAAGAGTTCGGGCTACCGCATTGGTCCCTTCGAGGTGGAGAGTGCGCTGATGACCCACCCTGCCGTGGTGGAGTGTGCCATCACGGGTGTGCCCGACGAGATTCGCGGACAGGTGGTGAAGGCCACCATCGTGCTGGGCAAGGAATGGAAAGACAAGGCTGGCGAAGCTCTTGTGAAGGAGCTGCAGAACCACGTGAAGACCATCACGGCTCCCTACAAGTATCCGCGTGTCATTGAGTTTGTGGACGAACTGCCCAAGACGCACTCCGGCAAGGTTCGCCACAAGGAGATTAGGGAGAAAGATGCAGAAAAGGCGAAATGCAGGGATTAGGCGTTTTGTCGTTTCGGATTTTATTCGTAACTTCGCCGCCGTTAAATAAAACGTGTTAAGATTATGACAGCAGTACAGTTGAATGCAGAACTATTTCGCGCCATGGGTGAGATTGCCGATGACGAAACACTGATGGCAAAAGCCGTGAAGTATGTGAAAAGGCTGGCTACACAAAAGAAAAAGGCTGACCCGACACTGATGACAAAGGAAGAGTTCTTTGCGAGAGTGGACGAGGCAAAGAAACAGGCACAGCAGGGACGTGTACACAGGATTGAGTCGAAAGCGGAACTGAGCCAGTTTCTAAATAGCCTTTGAACATGATGTATAAGCTGGATTATACGGATGAGGCAAAGCTGGACATGCAACGCTTGAAGCACAAAGAGCCAAAGGCATTCCAGAAGCTCGGCAAATTGCTTGAAGAACTGATGGAACATCCACACACAGGCACAGGAAAACCCAAACAGCTCTCTGGTGACCGTGCCAGACAATGGAGCCGCCACATCACAAAAAAGCATCGGCTGGTGTATGAAATCCACGCCACAGAAGTTGTGGTGCTGGTGCTCACTGCCTACGGGCATTATGATGACAAGTAGCCCCTCGCTCGTTTTACTTTTTTACTATTTTAGACTTTTAGGGTAACTCTTACCTTTTAGAGAAGCACAGATAACAAAAGAAGGAGGAGGATGATTCCTCCCCCTTCTTCTGTTTGTGCTTATTGTTTACCAAAGCTCATCGAACTCGTCGTCACCTGCCGTGCTACGCTCTTTCGAGTAGCTGGGCTTTGAGCTGACTTGGTTGTGTGCCTGTGGCGAGTCACATACAATTTGAGATGAAGCCATCTTCACAATTTCCACAGCGGGAGCAATATATGTCTTTTTCATTTGTTTTTCCATTCTTTATTTGATGATAAACTTTTTGCCGTCACGAATGTAAATGCCCTTCAGCTGGGGCTGTCCATTGAGCCTTACGCCGCTCAGCGTGTACCAGGCGCCCTTGGCCTCTGTTCCTGTGGCTGCTATGTTCTCGATGCCCAAGGCCGTGTCGTTGGGAAGAGGGAAGAAGCGACGCTTGGCATCTTCGTCAGCACCAAAAGACATATTAAGCGCAAGGTAGAGTGTAAACTTTTGGAGGCTTATTGTGAACATTCAGGTACTAAAGTGTGAAAAAAGTCCGTTTTGTTCACACATTTACCTGTGCGCCGTGACGAAAATGCGGATTTCTTTGTAATTTTGCGCCAATTATGATGACAATAGGCGAAATGCAATTTGGCGGAATGCTGGTCATGGCGATGCTGACACTGATGCTTGTGGTGTGCGTACCCCAAGGGTCGAACCGTCATGCGGGCTTCGTGTTGGCTCGGTGGCTCATGGTGGGCGGCACATCGCTGTTGACCGTGCAGTTTCTGCTGCAACACCAGCTGGGTTTGCGCCAACTGGGAGTCACGCAGGGTGTGCTGCTCAACCTGCTGCTGTTCATGCCAGCGTCGATGCTTATCAGCGTGGCGATACTCAGTGTGCAGCGGCAGGGGCGCGTGAACCGAGGCGACTGGCTGCTGGGGACAATCTTGTTTGGCGCAGCTGCCCTGTTGCTGGGGCTGGCGGTGCAGACCGACGGCGTGCCCATCAGTGAAGATTCGGCCATGTTGCGCTATGCGGAATATGTGGGTGCCATGCTCTACAGCGTGATGCAGTGCTGGTTCTTCCGCCTCCACTATAAGGAATTTCGACGTATGCGGCGAACCGTGGACGAGTATTTCGACCGCGACTGCGAGGACCTGCTGACCTGGATGGAGCTGAGCATAAAGCTGCTGGCTGTGCTGGCCCTGCTCGTGCCTATGGTCATTTTCCTGGAGGGTGTGCCGCACATTGTGTTCGGCGTGGTCTTCTTCTTCAGCATAGCCTACGTTGTGGTTAGCCTCTACAGCTATGGTATCAGTGAGGACTTGGCAAGGGTGGAAGAGGCAGAAGATAGTGAGATGATGATGATGGGAGCTGCCGACGTAGCTGCCGCTGACACGTTGAATACAGATACGGCTGATGTTGACGCGAGGGAAGAAGAGATGCCGCTATCCGACGAGCAACGGCAACGCATTGCTGAGGCTGTGGAGCGATGGAAACAGAGTGGCGCGTACCGTCAGCATGACTTGACGCTCGACGTGGTAGCCCATCAGATGCAGGTGCCCACCAAGCAGTTGCGCCTCTGGCTTCGTCATTCGGAATATAAGAAATTGGCAGGGTTTGTGAATGTCCTGCGCATCGAAGAGGCCAAGCGTGTGATTCGGGAGCATCCGGAATGGGATGCAGAAGCGGTGGCTGACCAGTGCGGATTTAACCACCGTGAGTATTTCCACCGCATCTTCCGTCAGCAGCTCGGCATGACACCGTTTCAATATCAGAAACAGTATGCGCATTCATAGAATTAACAATGCACAATTGGAGTATCTGTGGGTACTCAAATTGTGCATTGCATTTTTCCTAAAGGTTCAGCCCGACGATGTGTTTTGTTTGGAATGTTTTTGTTCCGTCGTAGGTGACGATGGAAAGAGAGACGGAATCGTATGCCTCTGTGCCTTCCACTTGGAGGGGCATGGAGGCGTATCGTTTTTGTGTGTAGGAGGGAAGGTCTTCGGCTGGCTGCTTGTGGATGAGGGAGGTGTAGAGGATGCGACGGCGCAGGGAGTCGATAGAGAAGGCGTATTCGTGCCGTCCGCCAGCGGTAGTCATTTCGCCCAAGACCATGTTGATGTAGTTTCCGCCTCGCCAGATGCTGATGAGCTTCACGGGGTCGTGAGGCGTAGATTTCAGTTCGGCGGCTGGTGTGGGCTTCTGGCACAGGGCTGGCACATTGTTATAGACAAGTGTCATCGCCCCGTCTGTGACGTAGGTGATGACACTGCGGATGGTGGTGTCGCGTGCGGCGGCTTTCAGTCCTTGCGGGGCAATGTCGAGTGCGGTGCCGTTGTCGAGCGTGGCAGTGACGGCAATGCTGTCGTGGTTGATGTGGACATCGCAGAACTCTGTCAACAGATTGGGCACTGCATCGTCGGACTTGCTGCACGAAAGCAGGGCGAGGGAACACATTATATATAATAAGGAGCGTTTCATGGCAGGGTTAGCCTTTGTGGGCCTTGTTGTAGTTGCGCAATGGATTGGCATACATGGTGAGGATGCGCTCACGCAAGAAAGGCTTGTCGGGATTCTCCAGCTTCACCATGGCAATCTTTTCGTCCAGATATTGCTCAAAGGCAGGGGCGTTCATGGGCTGGCCGCTCAAGGCTGCCAGGGCTGCGCGGTTGGCAGGATAGATGCGGTAGCGTTTGTGGATTTCCTGGTCGATGTGTTCGGCTACGAGCCGGTAGATGTCAGCCTTGGGGATGGCCGTCGTGTCGAGCGTGTCAAGCCAGTCGTTGATGCAGGGGGCAGCTTCGTAGTGGATGTGTCCCTTCTTGCCCCAAATGCCAATCTTCATGTTGTCGAGGTCGTCCTGCTTGCTCTTTTTCCAGCCTGGGATGTCGCGCTTCTGCTGAAACTCCTGCGCCTTCAGGTAGTCGCAGGGGTCGTATTCCACGGAAATGCTGAGCGGCACAAGGTTCATGTCCTTCAGGTTCTGCACAATGTCGGCAGTGGTCTTGCCCTCGGCGGGGCCACCCAGCACCAGCATCTTCAGCACGCTCTCCTGCGTGAGGTCGTTGGAGTCCTTGGCTCGGCCTTCGCGCTGGGCTATCCAGATGTTTTCGTGCTTCTCGTTGATGGCAAAGTGCATGTACTGGCTCATGTGGATGGAGCTGCGCAGTGTCTCCTTGGGCGAAAGTCCACGGTTCACGATGAACGCCTTGTTCATCCTGACCAGCGTCTTAATCCAAGGATAGATGAGCAGGTTGTTGCCAATGGCGATTTCCACAGTCTTGGCAAAGCCAGCATCGTGGAGCATCACGTCGAGAATGGCGGAGTCGAGTACAATGTCGCGGTGATTGCTGATGAAGGTGTAGGAGCCGTCCTTCTTCAGCGAGGGGTCGAAGTTGTAGGTCCAGCCCGTAGCACACTTCCTGAGGCAGTATTTCACCACATGCTTCATGTAGCGAACCTGAAAGTCCTGCGGGGTGTTGATGCCCATGAACATCAGCTTCAGCAAGCCGTTGCGCAGACCCACAGGCAGCCACGGAGCCATGCCCTTAAGGATGCGGCTAAACTGGCGGTCGTTCAGCATGGTGTTGAACGCCTCTTTCATTTCGCCTTCAGCATACGGGCGAATATCGTCAAAGTCGGACAGCTGCATAAATTTACAATTCACAATTAATCACTTCGGTCAGCACTTCGGTCATATCCAGTCCGGCTGCCTTTACCTGCTGGGGGATGAAGCTGGTCTGCGTCATGCCGGGCGTGGTGTTAATCTCCAGCAAGTTGATGACATCGTCGCCCGCCTCGTTCTTCGAGATGATGTAGTCCATGCGGACAATGCCGCTGGCTCCGAGTATGTCGTAGATGGCAGAAGTAAGGGCTTGCACACGCTTGGTGGTGTCTTCCGAGAGACGAGCCGGCGTGATTTCCTCCACCTGTCCGTTGTACTTGGCATCGTAGTCGAAGAACTCCGTCTTGGGCACCACCTCGGTGATGGGCAGCACGCAGACTTCGCCCGTCGGCTTCTTGTATGCGCCGTTGGCAACCTCCATGCCTGTCATCAGACTCTCAATCATCACGTCGTCACTCTCCTCGCGAGCCTTCTCGATGGCTGGCAGGATGTCGTCCACGGTCTTGCACTTCGTCACGCCGAAGCTGCTGCCACCGGCATTGGGCTTGATGAAGCAGGGCAGACCCACTTTCGCTACCACGTCTTCAGCCTTCACCTCCTTGCCTTTGCGCACAAGCACTTCCTCGGCCACACGCACCCCATAGCCCTTCAGGTACTGGTTCAGCGTGAACTTGTCGAAGGTCATGGCCTCCACCAGCAGCGAGCCTGTGGAGTAAGGAATCTTCAGCAGGTCGAAGTAGCCCTGCAAGATGCCGTTCTCGCCTGGCGTGCCGTGGATGGTGATGTAGGCATAGTCGGGCTTCACGTCCTTGCCCCACTCGTCCTTGAAGGAAAAGTTGTGCAGATACACGGGCGAGAGCTTCCCGCTGGGCAGATGAGCCAGCCACTCCGTGCCACGTGTCTCGATGGTATAAACTTCAAACTTGTCGCGGTCCAGCCACGAACTGATTCCGGCAGCGGAGCGCATCGACACCTCATGTTCCGACGAGTCTCCGCCTGCTATGATTGCAATGATTTTTTTCATGATTCTTTTTTATGATTGATTTGTCTTAGTTATTCCATTGTCTCAGGTATGCCTTTTGCTCCGCACTGAAACCGTAGGCATCAAAGATGAGTTCGTCAATCTCAGCGTCAATCTTTTCGCGCTCTTCCGTGTCGGCGGATTCCTTTTCCAACTGCATACGCTGTATCACTTTGTCTCTAAGTCCTTCGGGGAAGGTCTGCATAAGAGGGATTTCCTCTACCGTGTATTTCAACCAACGTGCCGTTCCCTGACCAGAATAGGAGCACTTGAATGTGTGGAAATACCACAAGACAGCCTTCGAGTTGAGCACACCAAGTATTTCTTCCAGATGATTGCCTGTCATAAAGAAAACCGTGTTCAGTGGCGCATAGCCTTGCTGAAGGGCAAACTTAGCTTTGTCAGAAAGTTCGCCCCACACAATCATCGGTTTCTTCAAGTCTTCCAAGTAGGCACAGTTTCGCAAGTTATAGGGTGTGCGCCCTTGGTCTCTGCGCTCAGTAATCTTGTCGAGGTGCGTGTTAAGATATTCCTTCAGTGTCGGAAGCCTGTCCACATCAACAGCCTCAAACTTTCCTTCCATGCCGTTATGGGTGTTCACCAGCCACAGGTCTGCCCAGTTTATGGCGTACTGGCTGATGTCTTCACCGCGCAGCACGGGTAGCAGAATATTTTCGGTCATCCTACGTTCTTCGTCAGATTTGCATTTGTTGAGAATGGCATCTTTTTCCTCAGAAGAAGAAAGAACAAATGCAGGATTGTACCCTGTTAATATACCCCTATTAATCTTTACTCCGCATTCCTTCAGTAGCTTGCATCCCGCCTCCATCTGTCGCTTCATTTCGTATTCAAACGGTGTGGCCAGCACCCAGTTGTCGGATGTGAAGAAGTCATGTACAGTAATGCGCTTTTCTTCCTTGGCAAAAGCCGTGAGATCTTCCTTCACTGCCTTTTCGTCTTCCTTGTTAGTTTCCACGCAGAGCGTATGGTGGCAATTATCCTCTTTTGAGAGAATTAGGATGCAGGTCTCGACAGTGGCATTGTGGAACAGTTGCAACTTTCGGAGGTCAACAAGAGTTTGCGGATTCATCTGCTGACTGAGGAAGTCGCGCAGTTCCTCGCACGACTGATTTCGCATCCATTTCCTTGATGTGATGAAGGCCAGCACGCCGTCTGGCTTTAGCAGCTTGTAGCCCAGCTCGTAGAACAGCGCGTAGATGTCACCGTCGGGGTTAAAAGTGGCATACAGCTTCTTCTTTTGGCTGGTCCTGTTCTGCTTCAGTTCCTGCCCGTAAACCACCGACAGCCCTGTGGCCTTGATGGAAATGTAGGGCGGATTGCCAATGACAGCATCGAAGCCCAGAAAGTTGCCTTCTGCATCCAGCACCTCTGGAAACTCCACCATCCATTCAAAACGATTGTCGTATGCAGTGTCTATGGTTGTTTGCCGTGGCTTCTTGTCACCGAACAGATTGGCCGAGTCTGAGAGATAGTAGCACGCCTTTGTCTGCCTCATCTTGATGAGTAGTTCGGCCTTGCGCTTCTTGTCTATCTGATATTTATAATCTTCAACGTCTTTTCTGTATATGTCTACCAGTTCTACAGCTTTTTTGTCAAACTGCGACTTAAAGGCATTGCCGCCTATTGCGACCCGCTCTTTCGACAGCAGTGAGTTGCCGCACTTAATCTTCATGTCGATGTTGGGCAGTGTGCAGTAGTGTTTATTTTCCCTGTAAAGATTCTTCAACAACTCTATCCACAGGCGCAGCCGACAGATTTCCACACTCTTGAGGTTAAGGTCAACGCCGAACAGACAATTCTGGATTAGGGCCTGCTTCTCATGGAAGAGCGTCTTCTGTAGTTTCCGGCTGTCCTCATTCCAAGAGGTATAAGCAAAGTAGTTGCCCTCGCCATCTACAATGGCCAATTCGTCGTTCTCCACACTGATGCGGTAGGCCGTTAGCCGACGATGCTGCTCACAATCCTGCAAGATACCCAAATCATATTTCAAGCATATCAGTTCGTTCAGCATGGAGACAAGAAAGTGCCCGCTGCCAACAGCTGGGTCGCAGATGGTCAGTGAGTTGATGGCGTCGTTGGCCATTGCCCTGCGTCGGGGGTCGGAAAAGTCCTCATGCTGTATCACATCCTCTATGTCGCCGTATGCCGTACCCAGCCATTCATTCAGTTTCTTCAGTGCCGTCTGGTACAGCACCTTGCGACATATAAAGCCTGAAATGTATGAAGGAGTGAAAAAGGCACCATCTTTATAACCATTAATTTTCTCGAAAATGAGTCCCAGCACGGCTGCGTTAATGATGGGCTTCCGGCTTTGCTTTGTGTGCAGTTCGACATTCACTGAAGCATCTGCACCGAAATCGTAAATATCGAGAAAGTCCAGAATGTAGTCAAGAATCCTGCGAGCGGTTCCATCAGCCTTTTTGCCATGATTGCGGAGTTTTGTTTTTTTATACACGTTTTTCACCGTGCCGTTCATCAGACAGTCTATCGCTACAAACCGACACTCTTGGTCTGTCACATCGAACAACGAACTGTTCAAATATGGAACATCTTTATATTTTTTAGCCCAATGTTTTAATATGTCAGGTTGTTCTGCATCTATTGCAGTTGTTCGTTCATCTTCAGCCCTGCCCAATATACGCACAAAAAGATATTGCAGTTCGTTGAAACTTCTGACATTAGCAGATGTCAGAAACTTCTGTTCTATCATGTTGCCACGCAGCAATTGTGCTTCAAGCAGCTTGAGGAACAAAAGCCTGTTTACCCAAGTGATGACCAACCCCAGAGCTTCATCGTAAGTCTCTTCCTCTGTGAGGTCGGGCTGATGATCTTCTATCTGTCGGATAGCTTGTTCCAGCAGGGAGTTTGTCTCTCGGTCAGATTCATCAATGCGCTGTATATAGGCCGTACCTTTCTTGATGCGTTCTACCACACCCATGATGTACAACAACTCATTGTAGAAGTCTGTGTTCAGCGTGTTGTGGTCTGCCTGGAAGGGCAACTTGCGCAGATGAATTTCGGATAAAAGCTTAAACAGATAGCGCACCTCGCGGCTCTGCCTATAAGCCATCAGGCCAAAGGCAGCTGTGTCGGCAGTGTCTTGTGTTGGCAATTCTCTTTTTATCTTACCAAGATCCACACAAGTGTATTCAATACGTGCTTCCACCTCTGCTATTTTTTGCTTGATGGCCTCATCGTAGATGGTTCCTGTGCGATAGCCCTGAACATCACAGTCCAGTACCTTCTTTCTGAAAGCCTTGTCCTCATAGAAGAGTTTCAGGAAGTTCATCTTGTCAAACAAATAAATCTTCTGATAATCCGTCACCATGAGGTTTCTGATATTTCGATTCTGCTTGCTTTCCTCACGCAGATAATAGAGAACAAGCTGCCGTAATGCTTTACGGTTCATGTGCTCATCATCAATCATTTCGTTCGAACCAAAGCGTTTTGCCTCGGCCAGCACGAATGGCTCATCTCGTTCTTCCAACAATGAAATGGAGAAGTCTATATTGTTGTTAGACGGAGTAATGATATACTCTGCCCCATAAAACGCATCGCGAAGGAAATTGACAAACAAGGTTTTGTTAGGGTCTTCCTTGTCTTCAATCCTTAGTTTGCCAAGTAATTCCAGCAATGCATTAGTGAACTGAACCAGGGTTTCTTCTTGAGGGAGTGTGTGAAGATACGCCTTGTCAAGCACTTCAAATGGTGATTTTTTCTTTGCCATACTAAAATAAGTGTATATACGTGTATGGGGCGATTTATTTCTATAGTGAACCAGCTTTGGTGAAGCCCTGCCACTTATGCAGTAAACTTGTTATGTCTTCGGGCAGTTCCGAGTCGAACTGCATTTCGCGGCCCGTGCGGGGATGGACGAAACCCAGCGTCTTGGCGTGGAGCACCTGACGGGGACAAAGCTTGAAGCAGTTGTCGATAAACTGCTTGTACTTTGCGGTGGGCTGCCCCTTCAGCACCTGGTCGCCGCCGTAACGCTCGTCGGCAAAGAGCGGATGGCCTATGTGACGCATGTGGGCACGTATCTGGTGGGTGCGTCCCGTTTCGAGCACACACTTCACCAGCGTGGTGTAACCAAACCGCTCTAATATATAATAATGTGTAACGGCGTGCTTGCCCTGGTCGGAGTCGGGGGGGAAGACGGCCATGCGCATTCGGTCCTTCGGGTCACGCCCGATGTTGCCCTCTATGCGCCCTTCGTCTTCCTTGAAATTTCCCCAAACCAAAGCGTTGTATTCACGCTGAGTCGTCTTGTTGAAGAATTGCAGACCCAGATGCGTCTTGGCCTCGGCAGTCTTGGCAATAACCAGCAGTCCGCTGGTGTCCTTGTCGATGCGGTGCACCAGACCTATTTCGGGATTGTTGATGTCATACTCCGGCGTGTCCTTGAAGTGCCACGCAAGGGCATTGAGCAACGTGCCGCGCCAGTTGCCAAAGCCTGGGTGCACCACCAGCCCGGCAGGTTTGTTCACCACCAGCAGGTCGGCATCTTCATAGACGATGTTGAGCGGAATGTCTTCAGGCGAAATCTTGTTGTCATAGTGCGGACGGTCGAGCATGACCTGAATCACATCGCAGGGCTTCACCTTGTACGACCGCTTCACAGGCTTACCGTTCACATGGATGAAGCCCGCGTCGGCAGCCTTCTGCACACGGTTGCGGCTGGTGTTGGCCATCTGCAACAACAGATACTTATCGACACGCAGCAGCGTCTGATTCCTGTCGCACACAAAGCGGTGGTGCTCATAGAGGCCCGCCTGCTCGTCCAGCTCCACCGTTTCCATCTGTGTCAAATCCCAGTCGTCCATACACTCTCTACACACCGTGCCCATTAAAAGTCCAAGTCGAAATCAGCCGCACTCTCCGGCTCAGCACCGACAAGCGTGTCCAGCTCCAGCGAGTCAATCTCTCCGGCACCGGCCAGGATGGTCAGTGCGCGGTCTCTCGACACCATTTCGCCCGTGTGCAGATAGCGAGTGCCCTGCTTCACGCCCACCACAAAGTCGCGTGGCTGTCCGTCCACCCGTTCACAGGGAGTCAGACTGAAGCCCAACACCTTCAGCTGGGCTTCGGCTTCACGCAGCGAACTGTTGTGCACCAGGTCGGGAAACTTCACCATGGGTTCCCCCTTCAAGTTGATGGTCAGGTAGATGATTCTGCCGTTCTTCACCAGACTGCCGCCTCTGGGCGTCTGTTCAATCACAGCTCCAGGAGCCATGCGGGTGTTATACATGGAGTCAGCAATCTCCACCCGCAGCCCAGCCTCTTCGAGCAGTTCCGTGGCATTGTAGGCCGAGCTGCCCACCACGTTGGGGACTTCTATCTTTTCGCCATGATGCGTAAACTGGTTCAGGGCATAGAACGCACCCAAGGGCGCACCCACCAGAACCACACCCATCAGCACAATGTTCAGCCAGAACACAAAGCCCGACTTTCCTGTGAAATAAGCCTTAATATTCATCCTTTCTACGTTTTGGCTGCAAAGTTAAACAAAAAAAGGCAGAAGTCTGTAAAACTACTGCCTTTTATTTTTACTTTCCGTGGTGTTCGCTTGAAACTGTCAACTTCTTACGACCCTTCTGGCGGCGTGATGCCAGCACGCGGCGACCATTCTTCGTCTGCATACGCAGGCGGAAACCATGCTTGTTAATCCTCTTTCTGTTGTGAGGCTGGAATGTTCTTTTCATAATTCTTATATATTTATTTAATCGTTTTTACGCAAAAAGCGGTTGCAAAGTTAGCCTTTTTTTGCAAATTGACAAAATAAAACGCCGATTTATATCAACTTTTTTTGCTATTTTCGTGAAAACACGTAACTTTGCACCCGAATTTAAATCATAAAGAACTCAAAAAAGTACAAACCAGAACGTACAGACGTGCAAAACGCACGGACGTAAAAACGTAAAACATTTATGGCTATTTTAGCAGGTGACATCAAAAAGAACGTATGCCTTCGCCTCGACGACGGCAAGATTTATGTAGTTATTGACTTCCTTCACGTAAAGCCAGGCAAGGGCAACACCGTGATGCGCACAAAACTCCGCAACGTGGAAGATGGCCGCGTGCTGGAGCGCACATGGATTGTGTCGGCAAAGCTCGACGACGTGCAGGTGTCACACCAGCAGTTCCAGTACCTCTACAAGGAGGGCGAAGAAATGGTGTTCATGAACACAGACACTTACGAGCAGGTTAACATCGCAAAGGACCTCATCACTGGCGGCGACTTCCTCAAGGAAGGCGAGACCATGGTGATGGCCAGCATCGACGAATCGAGCGGTGCTATCCTCACAGCCGAGGCTCCCGTCAAGGTAGTGCTTCAGGTTACTTACACCGAACCCGGCCTGAAGGGTGACACTGCCACCAACGCCACCAAGCCAGCCACACTGGAGACAGGCGTTGAAATCCGCGTGCCCCTCTTCATCAACGAAGGCGACCTCGTGGAGGTTGACACACGCGACGGTTCATACGTAACACGCAAGTAAACCACACGCTTCTCTTAACAACCACAAGGGGAGCACCTCACTGCATTGGTGAGGTGCTCCCCTTTCTTCTGTGGCACCTCTGCACACCCCAATAAGCATGACCTCGGAGAGGTCGCACTTCTGAATAACCCACGGTGGGCATGGCTCATTCATGCCCACCGTGGGTACAGCATGTATAGAAGATATATACGCGGCACTTCGATAGATGTGCCACACCATCGCAGATGGTTCTGAAGACTACGGGCAAACAGCACGAACACTTCGCCCGCGGTAACGGTCGTTGTAGCTCCGATACGCACCACTCGAATTGAAGTACACGTCCCAAGCGTCGCTCGGTGAGGACTCACCGAGCGAACTTGACCAATAGTTGCCGTAGCTGCCCGCACCGTTGAGCGAAGCGCCGTAGCGAGACCCAGCAGCGGGCAAGAAAATGGAATTGCCTGAAGGTCCTGCCACTTTCATGCCGTTCACGCCGTTCAGCGATGTCAATGTCCATGTGCACTTTGTCCGGAGTTCTGTCAGCTCGGCATCGGTCGGCATACGCCATGTGCCGCCCCAGTTTACATAAGCTGCATCGTCGGCAAGCTCAAGCTGGGTCTTGTTGTCGGGAGCCGAGTAGCTGTAATCGGAGGACGTGTTGTACTTGGTCAATGTCTTGTAGGTGCCTTGACACCACTTGTAGGTGCTCCAGCTGTAGTCTGTCTTTGCTGTGGTCTCGCCCCAGGCAAAGTAGTCACCGTAGTCTTCGGGAGCGTTTGCACCGATGTTCATCGTTGCCCATTTTACGGAGAGACCGAGGTCAACGGCTTCGTAGGTTGGAGCGGGAGATGCACTGGTCACGGTCACGGTACAAGTGGCAGTAGCTCCGAAGCCGTCAAGGGCGGTGCAGGTGATGGTGGCTGTGCCTTCGCCAACGGCTGTCACAACGCCGTCTGCCACGGTGACAACACTTTCATCACTGGATGTCCAGACAACCACTGGGCTGTCGGCATCCTGCGGATAGACTTCTGCTGTCAGCGTAATCTCCTCGCCCAGAGACAAGGTCGGGATTTGTCCTGCAATCCTAATTTCTGTGACAGGCTGCGACGGAGCCGTGCGGTAATAGACGTTGTAGTCGTTCCCGCTCATTGTGGAAAACCTCAGATACATCACTTCGTCAGTAAGGTAGAGCACAGACGCATCCTGCATATGTCCGTCGGGGTCGAACACCAGGATGCGCCCCTGGAATGGCAGGAACTTGTAGGTGTAGCCCTCCATGCCCAAGTTGCCGAAAGTGCCGTCAGCGTTGTAAGTGGTATAATTGCTCTTGGTCTGGTACCACGTGCCCGCTATGCGGCTGTTGTCCACCACGAAGGGGTCAACCGTGCTGTTGATGACTTCGGTCTCGCCCGTGAGGTAGCCGTCGATGAGCAGGGTGACATCACCCACGTCAAGATTGTCGTTGTGATTCAGGTCGCCGTTAATCACTTGTGCGCTCATGGACATGGGCAGCAAGGCTGCCGCAAAAAGCAACGAAAAACGCTTGAGTAGTTTCATAGTTTTTGACTTTGTTTTAGTGGTTAAACAATTCTTATTGATTCGTTTGGCGGCAAAGGTAGGGCTTTTTTTGCGCACCGCAAAGGTTTGACGTGCTTTTTTATTGTAATTGTTGCGGCGGCACTGCATTTTACCAGTATTTTCAATGCATTGGTAAAACATTACCACTATGGTGGTAAAACTTTACCATCATAGTGGTAAAACTTTACCACCGCAGTGGTAATGAATTCCCTTTGTAGCGGTAGCGAATTACCAATGATGCTTAGCGGATTTCGGACACAAAACGCGCCACACTGAGGACGTAGCCCTGCGGAGCGTTGACTTCGGTGGTCAGCTCCACATTATTATATATAGTAAGGAGCTGTTTCAAGTCGTCCGTGATGCCAAGCCCCGTCAGTTTGGCCACGGCTTCCTTCTGGGTCCAGTATTTTGTAAACTCTGTGGTGGGGTCTTCGGACTGGACCATCTGGGCATATTCGGCCTCGTTGAGCGAGTAACGGGCAATGCTGTCGTTCATGCGGCCAATGCACTCGATGTCGATACCGACGGGAGCAGAACTGATAGCCACCGCGATGCCAGCTTTGCAGTGGCTGATGTTGAAATGAATGTCAGGATGTTCCAGCAGCGTGGGTTTGCCGTGCTCGCCAATGAGGAAATGGGGCTGGGCAGTAACGCCATATTCCTGGCGGAGCCCCTCGCAGAGCAAGAGGTAACTGAAGGCGCACTGTTTCTGCCCCAACAGGTGCTTGAACCGAAGAGCCTGTTCACGCCGCCAGTCGGGTAACCGAGCGAGAGCCTCCTGCAAGGCCGTGTCGCTGATGTCTTCTATGCCAGTCTGTGTGTAAACCATCCCTACTTCTCAAAATGCTGATAGTCTTTGACACTCTTCCAGTCCCCACCCCACTTGAATCCATGCTGCTTGAAGAGCTTGCAGCACAGGTCGTTGGCATCAATCTTCATGGGAATATCGGTGCGTCGATGGCGGTCCTGGACAAAAGCTCGGCCAGCGGCGGGTTCCACATGGCCGTCGCGCAGACGGATGTAAGGATTGTAGAGCGGATTGATGTCGATGGCCATGCCCAGGCCATGTTTCGAGACCGTGCGTGTGCCCGTAACGAAACGAAAGTTAAAGCAAGACGTGTTGTTGGCCGTCATGGAGAGTTCGTCACTGGCATCGAAGTCATCTATCAGACGGATGCTGCCGATGGGGTACTTGGCATCGTAAAGCTGCCGAAAGATTTCGAGCAAGTCCTGGGCAATGGCCTTGTTGCACACCAGTTCGCCCACCCTGCTGACGCCGTCCGCATCCCAATGCTCCACCTGCAAATAGCGAAGCTCACTGCGGGCCACTGTGCAGTCGGCCCCGTATGACCGCCCCTTCATCCGCAGAAACACGCTGTCGGGCAGCGGCACAGCTTGCCACACTTGGCAGTGGAGGACCAGTGTCGCAGCCCACAACACAATGAATATAAACAAACGCACTTTCATGTTTTTGCAGCAAAGGTAAGTGTTTTTTGAGTTAAAAGTTAAAAGTTAAAAGTTAAAATACCATGCGGGTAGCTCGCTACAATATATTTTAACTTTTAACTTTTAACTTTTAACTCAAAAAAACTGTATATTTGCAGCGTTTTTATCATTTCCAGAGAAAACAGACGTATGATTAAAGTAGGTATTCTGGGTGCAGCAGGCTACACAGGCGGCGAACTGATTCGCCTCTTGCTCTGCCACCCCGAAGTAGAAATCACATTTGCCAACAGCGAATCGAATGCCGGCAACAAGGTCTATGAAGTGCACGAAGGACTGCTGGGCGACACCGAACTTGTTTTCACCAACGAAATGCCTTTCACAGACGTGGATGTCGTCTTCTTCTGCTTTGGCCACGGCAAGAGCGAAGCCTTCTTGCAGGAACACACTATTCCGCCCCATGTCAAAATCATCGACCTGGCACAGGACTTCCGCATTGCCGCCCCCACCCACGACTACATCTATGGACTGCCAGAGATTCACCGCGAGCAAATCGTAGGCTGCCGCCATCTGGCCAACCCTGGCTGCTTTGCCACCTGCATCCAGCTGGGACTGCTGCCTTTGGCCAAAGCCGGACTGCTGACCCACGACGTTGCGGTCAATGCCGTGACAGGCAGCACGGGTGCCGGACAGAAGCCCGGAGCCACCACACACTTCTCGTGGCGCAGCGACAATTTCTCCGTTTACAAGCTGTTCACCCACCAGCATCTGCACGAAATCTGCCAGAGCCTCAACGAGCTTAAGCCTGCCCAAGCCCCCCACGTGGTTGACACCCTGGACGAAGGGTTTGACCAGGCAACAGGCATCAGCATTGATTTCATCCCCTACCGTGGCGACTTTGCCCGTGGCATCTTCTGCACAGAAGTCATCACGCTGGAGGAGGCCATGCCTACCGAAGCTGTGGCACAGCTCTACCGCGACTTCTACCGCGAAGCCGCCTTCACCCACTACAGCGACAAGGCCATCGACCTGAAGCAAGTGGTCAACACTAACAAGGCCCTGATTCACGCCGAGACATTCGGGCGCAAAGTGGTCATCATCAGCATCATCGACAACCTGCTGAAGGGAGCCGTAGGCCAAGCCGTGCAAAACATGAACCTCATGTTCGGCATTGACGAGAAGGCAGGATTGAGACTAAAAGCAAGTGCGTTTTAATTAAGAGTGAAAAGTGAAAAATCTAAGTTACTGGGGCTAAACGCAACCTAATGCTGGCTGAACTGAAATTCAGATTTTTCACTATTCACTTTTCACTAAAAAACATTCACTATTCACTAAAAAAAACATTCCCCATGGAACTATTCAACGTATATCCACTTTTTGACATAACCATTGAGAAAGGACAGGGCTGCAACGTGTGGGACGACCAAGGGCAGCAGTATCTCGACCTCTACGGTGGCCACGCCGTCATCAGCATTGGCCACAGCCACCCACACTACGTGGAGGCCATGACCCGGCAGCTGAACAAGCTGGGGTTCTACAGCAACTCGGTGCAGAATCCACTGCAACGCGAACTGGCACACCGGCTGGGCAAAGCCTGTGGCTACGAAGACTATCAGCTGTTCCTCATCAATTCGGGAGCTGAAGCCAACGAAAACGCCCTGAAGCTCTCCAGCTTCTACAACGGACGCACCCGTGTGCTCTCGCTGGAGAAAGCCTTCCACGGCAGAACCAGCCTGGCTGTGGAGGCCACCAACAACCCCAAAATCATTGCGCCCATCAACCAGAACGGCCACGTCACCTACCTGCCCCTGAACGACCTGCAAGCCTGGAGGGAGGAACTGGAGAAGGGCGATGTCTGCGCCGTCATCATCGAGTGCATCCAGGGCGTGGGCGGCATCCGACTGGCAACAGCCGAATTTATGCAGGGACTGCGCAGCCTCTGCGACCAGACGGACACGGTGCTCATCTGCGACGAAATTCAGTGTGGCTATGGCCGCAGCGGAAAATTCTTCGCCCACCAGCACCTGGGCATCCAGCCCGACATCATCACCGTGGCCAAAGGCATCTGCAACGGATTCCCCATGGGCGGCGTGCTGATTTCGCCCAAGTTCCAGGCTGTCTATGGTCAGCTGGGCACTACCTTCGGCGGCAACCATCTGGGCTGTGCCGGAGCCATCGCCGTGCTCGATGTCATAGAGCAGGAGCACCTCGTTGAGAACGCTGCCACCGTGGGCCAATACCTCATCGACACACTCCAGACTGAAATGCAGGCAGGCCGACTGCCCCACGTCGTCGATGTCCGTGGCCGTGGACTGATGATAGGCATCGAACTCGACATTCCCTACAAAGAGCCACGCACACGGCTCATCAAGGAACAGCACTGCTTCACGGGCTGTTCGGGCACCAACGTCATCCGACTGCTGCCGCCCCTCTGCCTCACCCTGCAGCAAGCTGAAGACTTCATCCAGCGATTCAAAACCATCCTGCAAAGTTGACAGACTACACCATCAACATACGCGGACGGCTGTTCGACCTGAGCCAGCCAAGGGTCATGGGCATACTCAATGTAACGCCCGATTCCTTCTATGCCCTTTCGCGTCAGCAAACAGAAGCTGACATCCGCCACAGGACAGAAGAAATCATTCGTGAAGGGGGCGACATCATCGACATAGGAGCCTACTCCACACGGCCTGGCGCACAGGAGGTAAGCGCTGAAGAAGAACGGGAGCGGCTGACATTCGCCCTGAAGATTGTGCGCGACATGGCCCCCGACATCCCCGTCAGCATCGACACCTTCCGTGCCGACATCGCGCAGATGGCTGTCGAAGAACTTGGTGCCGACATCGTCAACGACATCTCTGGCGGACAGCTTGACCCCGCCATGTTCTCCACCGTCAGCCGCCTAGGAGTTCCCTACATCCTCATGCACACGCAGGGCACGCCGCAAACCATGCAGCAGCACACCGACTATGCCGACCTGATGCAAGACATGCTGCTCTACTTCGCACAGCGTGTGCAGCAGCTTCGCGACCTCGGCCAGAAAGACATCATCCTGGACCCTGGCTACGGCTTTGCCAAGACACTGGAACAGAACTACCTGCTCCTGCACCATCAGGAAGAGTTCTCCATCCTTCAGCTGCCCCTGCTCGTGGGCTTCAGCCGCAAAAGCATGATTTATCGTCTGCTGGACACCACGCCCGAAGGTGCGCTCAACGGCACAACCGTGCTGAACACCATTGCCCTCACGAAGGGAGCCAGCATCTTGCGTGTCCATGATGTCAAAGCTGCAGCCGAAGCCGTTCTGCTATACAACCACACATACTGCCATGTTTGAATTTGGAATAAAAGATGCCATCGACATCCTCTTCGTTGCCATGCTCCTCTATCAGGCATGGCGACTGATGAAGTCGTCGGGGTCGCTCAACATCTTCTACGGAATCCTCGTCTTCATCCTCGTCTGGATTGTCGTCTCCCAGGTCTTCGAGATGAAGTTGCTCGGCAGCATCTTCGACAAACTTGTCAGTGTGGGTGTCCTCGCCCTCATCATCCTCTTCCAGGAAGAAATACGCCGTTTCTTCCTTACTCTGGGCAGTCAGCGACGGCTCGGCCTCCTCATTCGCCTATTCTCCAAGAAGGACAAGGCAGAAAACACCGAAAACACCTCGATGCTGCCCGTCGTTATGGCGTGCAACTATATGTCGAAGAACATGATTGGTGCGCTCATCATCCTGGAGCGCGAAATGTCGCTCACCGACATCATCAAGTCGGGCGAAACCATTGATGCGTGCATCAACTCCGAACTCATCAAGAACATCTTCTTCAAGAACTCTCCCCTCCACGACGGAGCTATGATTATTAGCCACGGACGCATTACCGCCGCTGGTTGCATCCTGCCCGTCAGCCATTCGCTCAACATTCCCAAAGACCTTGGCCTTCGTCACCGCGCTGCACTGGGCATTACCCAGCAGTCCGATGCCATCGCCATCATCGTGAGCGAAGAGACGGGAGCCATCAGCGTGGCCATGCGCGGCGAATTTCGCCTCCGTCTGGCTGGTAACGAGCTGGAAAGCATCCTGTCTGAGGCTATGAACAATGAATAACTGAGACTTCTGCACAGCAGAGAGGCTCCCGAAAGTCTTTGTCTAACTTTCGGGGGCCTCTCTGCTGTGCACTACCCTTTATCTATAAGAACTATGCCTATCTTGTCAGGGAGAACTTGATGTTGATGCCGAAGTCGGCTGTGGTGGTGGGATAGGAGCTTTGGGAAACGAGTGGCTTGGTTTTCTGCCAGTCGAAGAAAGCGGACATGGTGAGCAGTCGGCTGAAGGTGTAGTCGGCGTTGATGGCGAGTTTGTAGGCCGTGTTGCCGCTGGTGGCTGTGGACATGGCTGTCTGGATGTTGCGGTTGATGGCACTCTGCATACGGTAGCTGAAGTCGATGCGCAGGTTGAGGTCGTGGCTGACACCGCCTACTTTCTTGCTGCCTGTAGATTTGGCTGAAGAATTGTTGTTGCCTGCATTTTGATTGTCGGACTGGCCTTTCTTGTTCTTGCTGTTCTTCTTCTGCTTGGCCGAGGCCGGGTCTTGGATGCGCTTGGCTCCGAAGAGGCTGATGTCTTTGATTTTGTAACCTACGCCGAAGACGAGGTCATCGGAGTAGTTTTCGGTAAGTGCCACGCTGGTCATGGAGAGGTTGAGCGTGCGTGTCTTCTTATATTCCACCTTGGCGGTCATGCCACTGTTGAAGGTCATATCTATACCAAGCAAGGGAGAGAAGGACTCGTTGATGCTGACGGTGGAGATGTTGTAGATGCTGCTGGGCACAGGGCTGCCTGTTGTGACATCGCTGACGAAACCGAGGTCGCCCATGTATTCCATCCAGCTGGCGTAAGAGTTGTAGGCTCCGACAGTGTAAACGCTCTTGTAGGCGTGGTTGAGGTTAAAGCTCTTGAAGTGCTGGGAGAACCAGGGAAGCTTGACCAGGCCGCTGTACTTGAGGCTCCAGTTAGGCAACATTCGCCAGAGGGAGGGGAAGATGTCGAGAGGACTGCTGGTGGCGTTGCCTCCGCAGTAGGCTGCAAGGAAGGCTGGCACCATGACATCGGCAGAGTACATGTTCACCGTACCGTTAGCGGGATTGAAGGTCTGGCCAGCCAGAGAACCTGCGTTGTCGGGATAGACAGCATCGGCATAGCGAGATTCGACGCGATGCTGGATGATGGGGAGGTAGCTAATGAAGTTTTCAAAAGGTTTGGATGCGTAGTTGTTGTCGATGTTGCCCATTTTGCTGAAGGCAGTCTTCAGTGAAATGATGGTCTGGTTGAAGCTGCCGCTGAGGGTGGTGGGCATTCCTGCATACATGAATTGTACACTCTTGGCGCGGTTTTCGGTACGGCTGGCATTGACATCAATCTTGACATCGCGGAGAGGTTCAAGAGTCACCTTTACTTGCAAATCGGACATATTGGACATGCTGGCGGGAGTGGTGATGGTGGAGTCGTTGGTCATCAGCCAGCCACGGTCGGCGGCTTTCTGCACGAAGCTGTCACCAATCATACCAAAGGCGAAGCCGAGACCAGGGGAGAGTCCGCCCGCTGTCTTTTTCTGTCCGAAGGCATCGCCGATTTCGGTCTTGAAGCCTGGGAGAGAGAGGGAGTAGGTGTTGCGGTAGGAAATGCTGACGTTGCGCACCGACATGAGTGCACGAGCCAGAATTTGTGCGGCCTTGTACCAACCGTTTTCTTCGAGGGGCTTCTTGGCCACGATGTTGACCTTGATGGGGATGGTGTCGCTGTTCAGAATCTTGATGGTGTTGGCATCTGTGCGTTTGTACTTCAGCTGATAGGTCTGGCCGTCAACGGTGGTGGCACGGACGATGAGCCGCTTGGAGTTGAGTGCGTGCTTGACTTCTGTCTCTACGGTGTCGCTGAGCTGAACTTCCTTGCTGAAGCCTTTTTGCTTCTTGCCCTCCTTGCCGTCAAGGGGTTCTCCGTCCTTGGCTGCGGCGGCATCCTTAAGGCTCTTCAGATTCCTGCCCTGCGCCGGTTTTTGAATCTTGTTGGTCGTCTTAGTCTTGTCTTCTTTCTTGTTGTTGCCAGAGAAACGCTTTTCGGTCTCTTCGAGGAATTTCCATTTCTTGTAGAGTGTCTCCAGATTCAAGCGTCCGTTGAGGTTCACGGTGCGCTGTGTGGTAGCCACGTGTCCCAAGGAACGTCCGTCTTCCAGTTCGGTGCCTCGTTTCCATCCATAGCTGGAGTTGTAAGAGCCATCGGCGGTCACCCAGTCGAGAATAGGAATTTTGTTGAGGGGCACAGCGTAGGAGGCGTTGAACGTGGAGTTGTAGGTAAGCGGACGGCCAAAGGAGAGGAGACTGCGCTTGACAGAGTCTTTCCAAGCTGTGTAGTCATCGGGATACAGGTTCTTGTTGACTACACGGTAGGGTTCTTCGATTTCGGCGTGGGTGTTGGAAGTCCACGACATCTTCAAGCTCTTGAAGAGGTCCCAACGCAGACTGAGGCTGCGGTTCCAGAGCATCTGGTCGCTCCAAGTGACGGGCAGCTTGCTGTTGGCATCAAGGTCGCGCTCTTGGTATTCGTAGTATTGGCGTGAGAGGTCGGTGTTGAACTGGATGCTCTGCGGCAGCCACTGAAGGTTTTGTGCCTTGATGATGTCGAGCCACTTGGATTTGCCCTTCAGGTCTTTGAAGGGTTCAAGGGGCTTGTACTTCGGAGCGTATGAATAGGTGAGACTGCCTTTCCAGTTTTCTTCGTTCTCATAGACGGTGGTTTCGCCAGTCTTGTATTTTTGGCTGTGGGAGTAGCTGATGGTGAAGTTGGCGGGATCCCATGGCATGGGTTTGCGGCTCTGGTAGCCAGACTTCCAGTTTGAGAGCGAGATGTTCTTGTTCTTCACCACGGTCTCGGTCATGCTGCGGAGCGAGTCTTTTTCATTTTGGTTTTCACATTCGTCGATGGCATCTTTCAGCAGCATGTCGGTGTCGAAGGGGTTGTACTTAGGCGAAATCTTCTGCCAGCTGTAGGAATAGTAGAAGGGGAGCTGCATCTTCCACTTTTCGGGGAAGAGTTTGCCCAGTTCAAACTGGGTAGTGATGCTCCACTCGTAGAGGTTGTCGTCGCGACGCTCGTTTACTTTCTCTTCAATGCCGCCAAAGCCTGCTGTCTCCACATGGCCTGTAAGGTTGACGGAACCGAGGTCGCTGAGCTGTACGCTGAGGTTGCCCTGCGCTGCCCAGCCGCCTTCGTTAGCATAGTCTTGCAGACGCAATTCGTTGACCCAGATTTCTACGTTCTTGGTGGAGCGGCTGTTGTTGCGCACACCAATCATCATGGTCTTGACTTCGCCCAACGTGGGATTACCCATGATGCTGATGCGGTTGTTGGGGCGATTGGGGTCATACTGACGATAGAGGGAGGTGTAGCTGGCTGCGCCGTGTGCACGGGCTTTGTTACGTTCATGCTTTACATCTGTAAAAATACTAAGGTCGATGTCAAGCATGTTTTCTTGTGGCCATACGGCTTCGCAACCCGCCGCGTTATAAGTATCATAATGTCCGCGTGGGGTTTTGTTCAGGGGTATTTCATATTCGTAATAGTTGCTACGGTAGTCGGAACCGACACGGATGAATACACTCATTTCCTTGTCGGCGAGCATATCGTCTTCTCCTTCCAGGGCATTGGCATGGACAAACATCTGGAGGTGTTTGTAGCGGCGCAGGTCGAGGTTCATGGTCTTATAGACAGCACGGGCATCGCCACTGGCAAGGCCATTGACAGTGATGGAGAGGGACTGTTCGTTTTCCTGTGTGAGCTGTGGCTGCGAGGGGTCAACGACACGGGTGATGCCAGGAGGAAGGACGTAGTTGACTGGCGACTTATCGTTGTTCTCCTCGATGTTGACAGCAGCAATGGTCATTGTGCCTGTGTTGCTGGGCTTGTCGCCGGTGTAGAGTTCCTTCTTGTAGGGGCGCCATTCGCCACGCACGAGATCAAGACTGGCGAAACGCAGCACGATGGGACGCTGGAAGTTGGTCATATAGACTCGCATGAAGCGGATGCTGGACATATCTCTGATGCTACCAATGGTGGAGTCAGCTTCTTCCACAGGGATGCGGAAGAGATACCAGTTGCACTTGGTGTTCTCGGTGCTGCCGTTGCGGAGTGTGGCATTGTATTCGCGTTTATCAACGATGTATTTTGAACCGACATAGAGGTCGTTGGGGTTGATGCTGACATGGTAGCTGTAGTATTTCTCGTATTCGTCCATGGTGTAGTCCATGTTCACATCTTCACAGTCAGGACCCGACTTGTAGGCTGTGGAGTAGGTTTCGCCACTCTCGGCGGTGTTGGGCGAGTTGCCTTCCAGCATGTTGATGCGTTTATAGCGGTCCAGGATGCTTACCTCGGCGGCATCAAAGTCGCTACCACGGAAGTAGTGGTAGTCATCGCCAGCAGGGTCGTTCCAGATAGCACTGTAGGCTGATTCGGAGATTTTGCCATTGAGGGCATTGAGGTATTCGGCATAGGCACCAAAGGTACGCTCGTCGGTATCGGAGAGGCCGTTCAAGCCCACATCTTGCTGCTGGCGTGCGCCACTTTCGTTGGAGAAAGAATAAACTACACTCTTCTCGTTGGGCACACGTCCCCAGACGGTTTCTGTATAAGAAGTATTGCCATTCACGGGGTTGCCACTTTCGTAAGCCTTCTTTCCGTCCTTCAGTACGTCTTCACTCACTTCACCCAGGTTGAAGTAGAGGTCACCGCAGTAGTCGGCAATGTTGGCACTGTCCTTGGTATAGATGAAGGGGTCCATCATCCAGAACTCGATGTACTGCACATTGCTGGTTTCAAAGTCGCTTGTGTCCAGTTTGCGCATCATACCACCCCAACGCTTCTTCGGATTATTCAGGTGGCCATCATAGTCAAGGTCGGTGTCGAGGTTGTAAGGACCACGCTCGTTGGGATAGAAGGCGAGGTTCAGCACGTCGAGGGTATTGCTTTCGCCGTAGTTGGTTTCGCGGTTGGGGTAGATTTCCTGCACATAGATGTCTCGCACATAGTGGTTTGACAGCTGGTCAAGGTCTCGCTTGATGTGCGACGGTGTGAGGGAACTGCTGCGGCGCGTGAAGAGCGGGTCTATTTCGTACCAAGCCAAGAGTGCACGGTTTTTGCCATAGTCTATGTTGTTGGTAAGGGAAGCCTCGGCAAACTCATGCGGCGTGCTGCTGATCATCCACTCTTGCGGCGACTTCACGCTGATGTTGTTTTTGGTGTTCTCAAAGTCATCAATGTAGGAGGCATTTCCCTGTGTGTCTTTCGACTGTCCGGCAATGAGCTGTGCAAAGTCGCCAGAAAAAGAGATATTGGAGGGTGCACTCACGTTAATGAGCGGAATCTTGTCAATCATGTTGGTCAGCCACTGCGATTGCTGCTTCCAGTTGACGTTCAGTCCCCAGATGGTGTTGTTCAGCGGCTCTTCACCCATGCTCACTTTGGAAGTGAGCGGCTTTTCGGTCAGCCTCATCAGCGTACCGCCGATAGAGAAGTTTTTCGAGAAGTCGTATTGCCAGTTCAGTCCCAGCATGGTCTTTCTCATGGTGGAGTATTCCGACTGGCTTTCCAGGCTGACGTTCACATTGGTACCGGCATCGATGATGCTCTGGTTGATGATGGTCACTTTACCCAGCGTGTAATCTACGGAGTAGTCACTGCCTTCGGTGAGTGTCACGCCGCCTGCTGTCACCACCACTGAACCACGCGGAATGTTCATGCTTCCCAAGTCAATCTCCGAACCCGACGAAGCCTTGTATTCACCCGTCAGCAGGAACTTGTTCTTCTCGGCAATCTGCTTGGCAACGGTCTTCGTGCTGTCATACAGTTCGTCGTAGCAATACTTGTCGGCCACGTCCTTACCAAACTTTGCCTCCAGCTTCTTTCTCAACCACTGTCCGAAAGGCTCTGCCACGGGGAAGATGACACGACCCGTGGAAGGTTGCACGGTGTAGCCTTCCACATAGTCGAACTTACCGTTAGGATGCGTCTTGTTGTTATTGTCCAGACGGTCCAGATTCATCACGCGCAACAGCGTCGTGTCCTTGTAAGCCCCTTCGGGCAAGTAAGACATATAGACACCCGTGGTGTCGCACAGATACTTGATGTCGAGTTTGAATTTCTCACGCTGCACACTCAGGGCGTTCAGTGAATAGACGTTCTTCATCATCAGCGGCCAGGAACGCAGGGCTGGTGAATTGTTCACGGGCTTCAGCAACTTCACGAACAGAGCCTTGTCGTTGTCCTTGATGTCTGCCGAAAACTCACCCACCTGGTAAGTCTGTCCACCGTATGTATATTCGTAGGCCACTGCCAATGTCTGGTTGGGCTGCAAGGTGCTCTTCAGCGAAATGTAGCCCAAGTGGGCATTCAGCGTGTATTCCGAACTGTTCAGCAAGCGTGCATTTTCAATCTTTTCGTAGTCGGTACTACCCTCCAGTTCCACTTTCATGCCCTGTACGTTCAGGTTGCTCAACACAGTGCTGGCCTGGTCTATGGCACGTGCCCTCACGTTGTCGCTGTCGTTCACCATGATGGTGTAGAGGTTGTTGGCTCCGTTGCTGGGCAACACACTGCCTGTAGCCTCCCAATAGGTGTCCTGCAAATTGGTGTGCTCACCCAGGTCCACAAAACCCAGAATGTTGCGCGTGTTGGTTGTCGTACCGCTGGTGTTCGTCATCCACACCTCAATACGCTTAATCGTCACACCACTCATGATGTTGGGCAATGTCGCACAGAAGGTATCATACCTGTCGTGGAAGTAATTGCCCAAAAAGAAGTGGCGGTTTTCATCGTAATTATACGCTTCAATCTCAAACTGGCTCAGCTGGCTGCCGCCCTGACTGCTCACACTCTTCGACTGCGACTTCTTCTGGCTTACCACCGTCTGCAAGAACAGCTTGCCAAACTGCAAGTCGGTGCGGAAGCCGAAGAGCGACGACGCACCTCGTATCAGACTGCTGTTCGTGGGAAACGTCACATTACCAGCCTCCAAGAGCTTCACGATGTCATCTTCCTTTCCCTCGTAAGCCAGCTTCAGGTTCTTCGTGTCGAAGTCAAACGTAGCTTCTGTATTATAATTAAGGTTGAAGTTCATCTTGTCACCCACCGAGGCACTCAGCGACAAGTTGATTTTTTCGTCAAAGTCGAAAGCCGATGTCTTCCTGTTGCGTTCCGACAGGCTCGGATTGTCTGTAAAGGAATAGGTGTAGCCCATTTTCACTTCAGCCGAACCTTGCGTTTTCACTTGCACACCGCCTGGGCCAAAGATTTTCTCGGCGGGTCCGAGGTCAAAGTGCATGTTGCTGAAGTCGAACTTGCTCTTTCCCTTCGTCGTCTTCAGCGAGTCGTTGCGCTGCTTGAAGTAAGCATCCATCGACCTCCGCTCCGTCCACCGCAGGTACTCTTCGGGAGTCATCAGTGTAGGCGCACTCAAGTAGCTGTCACCCAGCTTGGTGCCCACCCTGTACATGTTTGTTTTTTCCACATACTCCCCTTCGTCATGCTTCAGGTTCTCCGGGTCGCTCAGGTCCATGCCATAATTGTCGGGATGCTCCCCGTGGGGATAGTCCGTCCGCTTCACCTTCACGGTGTCGGCAGGGGGTGTCGGTGGTTCAGGAGACAAAGCACTGGATACAACAAAAGCACTATTGCCCTTTGCTGTGTCCAGGTTTCGGGCGATAGTACTGATGCTCATGCCGATGAGCAACACATATAATATCTTCAGTTTCGTGCGCACGTATTTCTTTTAACGCACAAAATCCGTTTATATTGTGTTATGCCCCTCTTTTTGTGGTTTGTGAGAGTGATGAAGCAAATCATGTTAGAACAACTAAAGAATAACTTGGCTTGATTTCTCAGGAAGTAGTTCTTTGCTTCATTTTTACGTTAATCTCGTAGTACTGCCCGTTTTCGAATGTAAAATTCTTCTTGGTGAATGTATAAGTGTCGCTGCCGACGGTCGCCGTAAGCGTCACGTCTTGCTTGGCGAATCCCCGAATAGCCACGAAAATAACTCCGTCACCATTGGTGGCGTAGGTGGAGGCTGGAATACTGGTCAGTTCAATGTCTTCTGTTTCTGTGCCGTATTTGATGGTCAGGGCTGTCGGGTTTAGCCTTGTAGTGCCGTCGGCCTTGTCAATGAACGTAAACTTCACAATGGCCTGCTGATTCTCGAAAATGGCAGGGTTGACACCCTCAATGTGACCATCTACAATGTCACATCGTACATTGGCGGCTATGGCGTAGTCGTACTTCTCTGCAATATCTGCCAGCGTGCCTTTCTGTCCTGTGTAATCAGGCGTACCAGAACGTGGGAATTGCAGCGTCAGATAGTGCGCTTCGCCGATAAGCTCGTCAATGCTACCACTCCAACCATCTGGCAGAGTGACAGTGCCGTTCAGCCTTGTCGTCGTACCTGCCGACTGAGGCTGTATGGAACCTTTGAACCAGAATTTCGATGCATTGGACACCAATGTGCCTTGCACATACACATGCTCTGTCGTTGCCCATACAACATTCAGCGTTGTTCCGTCCAGGGAGAGCGCACGGGTGGCACGGACCATGTCCTCACTCACCTGTTTGGTGGCATCGACCGACATATAGAATGTTTTCACTGGCTCTGGCGTGTCGCTGTCGCTGGAGCAAGCCGTCAGCACTGCCCCTGCTGCCAGCAGGGCAAACAGTGCGCTCATTAGTATTGTCTGCTTTTTCATGTCAATCCTCCTCGCTTACCTCCCAGTTTAGTGACTGACTGCTGCCATACCCTTTGCGTGTGGCTTCCGCGCCAGCAGGACTGGTCAGCAGGGCCGTTTCTTGCCTCAGTTCTACGATGCTCATAGCTGGGCTCTGATATACCTTGTCTTTCATCTTTACTTTTAGTCTTGTCTATTTTACAAACTCAGGTTGATAGATGCCACCCGTTCCTACAGGCACGGTGGCGGCATCAAACGTTGTCCAACTGGTGGAGAAGATGCGGTGCAGCCGGTCGCAGTAGTACGACAGGCCGACATTGGCACTGGCCTCATTGGAAGCCACAATGAGCGTGAACCTCCACGTTCCCTCCACCTGTTCAGGCGTAGCCACGCCACGCACCTCGCCGCCGATGGTGGCACACATCAGGTCGGCTGCCGAGGCATAGCTCTGCAGGGTGTCCTGCAGCGTCACCTCCACCATCATGGTCTGTTCGTAGCTGTCGTAGTCGGGTGTCTGCCACGCGGGACGTGCATCCGTACCTTCCGACAACGTAGGCTGCTCGTTCAGCACTTCCTTCTCTGGCGTCTTTATTTCTGTCGCCTCATCGTCGTCCGATGAGCAGCCCCACGCCACCAGGGCGAGGGCTGCCAATGCTACTATAATGTTTCTTTTCACGGCTTTCATTGTTTTTGCTGTTTAACCTTTATTTCTTAATGATCACGACCTTGCCGTCATGGATGTACAGTCCGCTTACCGCTGGCTTCTTGCCAAGCCGTATGCCGGCGATGGTGTACCAGTTGCCGTCCTGTGGCATCTGGTCCAACCTGACGAAGCTGATGTCCGTAGGCTCCTCGGGGCTGCCCATCACCTGGTTGGCCTTGTAGCCAATCTGGCTGCTGGTCATGGCCACCGGCTCGCCGTCGCGCTCAATGGCGAAGGTCAGCGTCTTGTCACACTCGCCGATGCTCAGGTAGTAGTTCTGCTCGCTGTCGGCCACGGCCTCAGCCACGCGGTCTGTGCCGCAGTATGCCACCAGGCGGTCGCCCTCTTCCGTGTCTATGCCGCTCACCGTGGCCACGATGTTCATGGTCGTGGCGGTGCTGATGCGCCGTGCCTTGCTGGCGCTGTTGCCGGCATAGCGGCTTTTGCCATAGTACTGTGGATAGTTGAAGGTGGTGTCGGCATCGGCCAGTCGCTTCATCATGTAGCCCTTGCCGGTCTCCATGTATTTCAGCGACCCCTTCCACACCAGGCCGTTAGCCGTGCGGCTGGCCACGGCGAAGGCATCCTGCGACTTCACGATGTCGCCCTCGCTGGCCTTCTCGATGTAGTCGGAGAGTGCCTGTTCGATGGGCAGGTTGATGTCCGACTGGTAGGCGATGCGGTTCCAGTCCTTGTGTACCGTCACACCTCTGTTGAAGTTGAAGCCCTCCAGATAGACGGTCTTGTCGCTCATCGAGTAGATGCTGTACATGCGGGCAGGGTCAATCTTGATAAGCTCATCGGCGTGGTCCCAAAGGTAGCCTCGGCTCTCGCTGCTATTGCTACGACAGGTCCACTTCTGCGTCTCTGTGCCATCAACCGTCATGATGATGTCGCCAGCCTCCCATCGGGTGTTGCTGTCCAGGAACTGCCGTGTGGTCATTTCCGTCATATCGATCAAGTTCTTGGGCTGCACTGTGAACGTCACCCAGTTCCATCCCTTCTTCAGTGGCAGCGTCTGCATGTCGTTGTAGAAGTCCTCCAGTTCTACGGGTGCGGTGGCCGAACCAACCGTGACATCTTTCTGGAATCGGTAGGTGGTGTCATCGGCGGGCATCACGCTCACCACCTGCCCCTTCGAGGCATCGTAGAACTTGAAGTTGAGCACAGGTGTCGTACCATCCACATTCGTGTAACCATAGATGGTCAGATAGGTCAGGGCCTCGTTGGCGTTGGCGGTGTTATCCACTTCGATGTGAGCCACGCCCAGTGTCTGCAGCCTGTCGTCGAACACGCCCAGCACATCCTCCGTCGAGCTGGCCACCACGCCGTCAATCTTCACGCATGCCACCATCATCATGGTCTGGTTGGCCTGCTTCAGACGGTCACTCACAGCCCACGCCGGTGCCTCGCCGCGCACCTTCAGCGTCACGGGCAGCGGTTCCGACATCGAGCTTTCGCCCACAAGGGTAATCTGCTCGTCATACGTGCCGATATTGATATAGGGCGACACCGTGAGGGTGATGGTTTCCTCGCCCAGCGCGTCGATGACGCCGCTGGTCTGCGAGGCCGTAATCCACACCGGCAGATCCTCCAGTTCGTAGTTCTGCCGCTGTCCGCTCAGGTTCTGCACCGTCACGTCCATTTCCAGGCCTTCGCCGTACCTGATGTTCTGGCTGATGCGCTTCACGCCCCAGCGCAGCGGGTTGCGATACACATACACGTTCATCGTCACGGGGCTGGCCATCAGGTTGCCTTGCAGGTCGGGCAGTTCCTTCACGGTCAGATAGACGTTTGTCTTCTCGATGGCATAGTCCGGCTCCTTGATGTTCACGATGAGCTGGTTGTCGTTGGCCACGTAGTTGAAGTTCAGGTTCTGCAGCTGCGACGTGCTCACCATCGGTGCAAACAGCGTGCGGTCCACCATGTCGGCCTCGATGCTGCTCACGAGTGTGTCGCGCCGTGCCAGGGTGTTGCCCTGGTTGTCCTTGTACCGCTTCAGGCTGACGCCCGTAGGCTCCAGGTGCATCGTGTTGTCGTCCAGGCGTACCGACTGCTCGAAGTTCAGGTAGGCCATCAGGGCCGTCATGGTGCCGATGGGCGTGTGCGTGGTGAACTCGTTGATGAGTTTCAGCGGCAGCACGCTCTCAAACATGGCCACCTCGTCGATGTTGCCCGTGAGCACGTGTGTCGGCGTGTTCTTGTCGGCGTAGGTCGCACCCAGTGCCACGTGGTCACCCGCGATGCCGGCCAGGCTGTCGGCGGCAAACGAGGCAGTCAGCTTCTGGTCCACATACACGTTGGCCACGTTGCGCGAGCGGCTGACGGTCATGGCGAAGTGGTGCCACTCGTTGTTCAGCAGGTAGCTGCTCACCGTCTGCTGCCAGCCGTCGGAGCGCACGTAGAGCTGCGCGTCCTCAAGTCCGATGTTCAGCCGGTCGGTGGCCGTGCTGTCTGCCGTGGCCTCGCCGTTGGCGAAGAGCGTGCCGTTGCCGCCTGTCGGACGGAACCAGAACATCAGTGTGTAGTCGTGGTTCTTCGTGCGCAGGAACTTGTCGGGCTTCAGGCGCAGACCCTTCGTGCCGTCCAGTTTCAGGGCCAGTCCGCTGGGGCGCTTCCATGCCGTGCTCACCAGCCGCAGGTCCATGCTGCCCGGTGCCTTGTCGTAGCAGAAATCGCCCGACCCCTCGTTCATCGGGTAGTAGTCCTGCAGGCCGCTCTCATAGCCAGTCAGCGTACGCTGGCCATACTCCGCGATGTCGGAGGCCGTCAGGGCGTGGTTCCACAGGCGCATCTCCAGCATGTCGCCCTTGTAGGGCCGCTGTTCTTCGTTGAAGTCATAGCCTATGTAGATGTTCGAGCTGTTGTCGTTATCGTAGATGCCCTTGAACTTCTTCGAGCCAATCAGCTGGCTGCCGTCGTAGAAGCTCAGGGTCATGCTGTCGGCCTGCTGATCCAGGGTATAGACCACCTGGCGCAGCATACCGTTGAACGGCACCGTCTTCTCCGACTGCACCGTCTCTCCGTGTACCGTGGCCGTCAGGTGGCGGTCGGCACTCAGTCCGAAGGCTATGTGCTTCTCCTTGCCGCCGTGGCTGAACACTGCCATCTCGCGGGCCTCACTGTCGGGGTTGAGCATCACATCTACGCTGAAGCTCTTGCCCTTCAGGTTGCGCTGCCCCAGGGTGTAGGCCAGCGAGAGTTGTCCGTCGAAGGTAATCGACGTCGATGTCGAGATGTCGGTGGAGAGGGGGGTACCCAGCAGTTCAAAGTTGTTAATCTTGCTCAGGTAGTTGCCCGCGATGGGTTCCGAGAAGGTCAGCTTCAGGTCGTCGCCGATGCCCAGGATGCCGTTGATGGGTTCAGGCGTGCCGAAGAGCTCCGGCAGGCGCGTGTCCTTGATGCCCTTCAGGATGGGCGATGCCTGTGTGAGGTAGCCGCCCGCATAGCGGCAGTAGTTCACGGCCCTGATGTCGTAGTACTGCTCCACGGGATCCACCTCGCCGTAGAAGGGTGCCACGATGATGCCGTTGTCGGGGATGGTGTCGGTCACGCCGCTCGCCTTCTTCATCAGTTCCTTGTCCTGGTAGTAGGCGCAGGTGCTCACCCAGTCCTTGTCGCCCTGCGTCGATAGCTTATATTGCAGCTCGATGTGGTCGAAGCCCGGGAAGTTCACGTCGAAGCCGTCGATGCGCACAGGCATGTAGTACGCCTGTCGCTTGCCGTTGTAGGGGCTTTCGGTGTTCATCACCCAGTTGTCGCCCGGCACACTCACGTTTACCTTGCCGGCAGACGGGATGAAGTGGGCCGAGAACTTGGCCGTCGCCACGTGCGCCAAGTCGTCCGGGTCGTAGAGGCTGATGGCCAAGTCCTCATAGTCGTAGGACGTGCTCGGATAGACGGTAATCTCCTTGGTGATGACGTTAGGCTTGCCCGTGACGGGGTCCACCACGGGGGTGAAATAGACTGGCTCGTCCGACGAGTTGATCACCTTGCCATCCACGCACAC
>JAFTEV010000051.1 GCA_017453465.1 Bacteroidaceae bacterium
GACAAGGGCGCAGATGCTTTTCTCGACCTACTCTCCATCGTGGAAACCACAAAGAAGCACAATAACTCTCCGTATGCTGCTATCCGCGCTTTATTCTAAGCACGGACAACGGCAGCATGGCTAATCGCTGAATAGTTACTTAACTTAATATAAATGTAAAATTATGAAAAAACTATTCTTTATTTTCGTAGCAGCATTGTTGTCAGCCACAACAACATTCGCTCAAAACAGTGGATTGGGATTCAACTATCAAGCCGTAGTACGAAATGCTGACGGGATGCTTCTCGCCAATCAAGATGTCAACCTCCGAATTTCGCTTTATCCTGGCCAGACTGCGATAACACCAACTTGGGTGGAAACGCACAACATACACACAGACATGTCAGGTTGCTTTGGCATCACTGTAGGCAAGGGTACACGCGCTTCTCAAAGTACAGCCAGCAAATATTCTGATGTAAACTTTGCTGCAGTTTATTATTGGATGAAGATTGAGATTCTGGAAGGCAGCAACTACCGTGAAATCAGCTTCGCCCAATTGCCCAGTTCTCCCTATTCAGAAGTGGCACATAATTCTTCAACATTTGCCGGGATGATTGCTCCGTTTGCTGGGCCGTCCGACAAAATACCTGCGGGTTGGTTACTTTGCGATGGTAGGGCTGTCAGCCGAACGGAATACCAGAACCTGTATAATGCCATCGGGGTTGCATGGGGAAAAGGCGATGGCTCCTCTACATTTAATCTTCCTGATTTACGAGGAATGTTCCTCCGAGGGGTCTCAGAAGAGTCTGGTAATGATAAAGATGCAGATAGTCGAACAATGCTGACGAACAACGGGGGAAATACGGGTAATAATGTGGGTAGTTATCAAGGAGATGCTATTCAGAATATTACCGGTGGTATAATAAATAGTGGTGTGGATGACGAGGGACCATTGTCTGGCGGATCTGCTGGATATGGTGCTTTGGGAGCTGTACCTACAGGCGGAAATGGAGCAGCAGGTGTGGCAGCAGGTGGTGGATTCAATTTTAATTTTGATGCTTCCCGTGTTGTTCCCGTAGGCAGTGATAACCGCCCCAAGAATGTCTATGTTACATACATTATTAAATATTAACGGCTATTATGAAACGGTTTCTATTATCCACAATAATGGTTGTGGTAGGGCTGACGGCTTTTTCACAATCGCCAACCAGCAGGATTATCAGCCTGCAACCAGCCTATCCATTGGTTGTAGGTGAATCTACGGTTGAAGGCATCGAGTTTTCCAACAATGGTCTTTGTCTGACCGACACGCCGATAGATTCCCTTCCTCATTACGAAATTGGGCAAATCTTTGAGCAAACAGTCAGGTGTTATGCCGATGACGGTCATGGTTTCTATGTCAAGGCCGACTCGCTGCACTCGCTGAATGTGTCTTATAGTTATGAGGTAAACGAAGCTCCCAATGGAACTATAGAGTTCAATGAAACGACAGGCCGTTTCAAGTATTTCCCTTCCGCTGATGACTATAAGTCGTTCACCATCACGTTCACCGCCACGAATGGAACGGAGACCATCACGGAAGACGTGGTGTTTGCTTTAATGCCTCGAACACCTTCTGAACTTACTGTTTTCCATTCTGAGGGTGTTATGCCAGATGCTGGTGATTATATCGTCAAAGCCGAAACGTCAACAACAAAGTTCCTGAATAATCAGGACCGGACGGCCTACAGCATCAGCTTTTCTGGTAAAGATGTCATTTTTGATGATGCAATACAGAACAAGGTGTGGGGGCTGAGTGGACGTCAGGACATCTACGAGCTGAACATCTATGCCGAAAGACTGATTATTCGTTCTGCATTGAACTTTCCCCAAACCGATATCACCATTTATGCTAAGGAGTTGGTCTTCGAAGATAAGAATGGTGTGGTTGCATCAATAAACACCTCGCCTTCTTCAGAAAAGACTTTAACAGACGGCAACGGGGTAAATGGCGCGAATGCTGGGAGCATTACGTTGAATGTCAAGGAGGTGAAGGGGAATATGGCTCTAAGGTTCATTCTCAATGGTGCAGACGGGCAAAGCACCAATAGAAATGGCACACCAGGTAATGGCGGTAATGGCGGAACACTGCGTTCCACCATTGATGTTAGTGGTTTCTGCGACTTAGCAAGAGGAAGTGCGGGCGTAAGGTACGACGTAGACCCTGGTGGCACAACACAGCAAGGACCTGCTGCCAGCTTTGGTCAGCTTGGCCATGATGGCAGTTTCGTTCTTGTGAACAATTCACACGCTTATCTACATCCATATTATATTTCTGCTGTTATTCGCCATGCCAACGATGCGTTCATCAATAATCAAATGGAATACACTTTGCAGACATGTAGAGAATACTATACTTTGATTGATGAATATTTGAATTTAGATGCGGTAAATACAGGGAGAGGTAATGAAGATGTACACGAAGGGATAGAGGGTGAAATTTTTCCTATCGAGGGTGAGTTTGATGATTTATTGGGTAGCCAAAATAATGGTGTTGATGTTTTTGATTGGAATATAGATGGTAATACAGCAGAAAGAACAGAAGTGCAGTGTGGGCTACAAAATGATTTGCTTGAGATAAACAAGATGCTGTTCAAATTGGAGCAGGGCCTTGACTATTTCGGCAATTCAGCGGGCTGGGTTCCACTTCTTTCGTTTGAGACTTATTTGGCCAGCTATGACAGCGAAATAGATCGTGCCATTCCGACATTATATATGTACTATTGGCTAAGCCGCATAGATCAGACACTACAGCGCAAGGTGCAGGCCAGCGAGTTCGCCGCAAGCACAACAGAGCAGGAAATCAGTAGCAATCAAGAATTGCTGAATTCTCTGGTCTTGGAGATTCCTATACTTCAAGATGAGGCTGATGCTTTACAAGCGATGATTGAAGACTTAACCGAAAGGATAGAGGCACTACAAAATCAGTTGCTGGCACAGGCTACAAAGAACGTGAAGAGAAGGCATTGGTTGAGCAATTTATTTGGAATAGGTAGCACCGTTGCCAAAGTCGTATCCTTTGTTCCCGGTTGGGGCGCAGCTGTCGGAGCAGGGCTTAATCTTGCATTAAACGTAGCAAACACTAGTTTGGAATACAGCATAGGTGAAAGTTATTCATCTGCAATGAACATGATTAATGTAGATGGCCTTAAAAATGATGTCAATGAAATGATAAACAATTTGAATGTTGCCAAAACAAGTGTTAGTCAGAATAATTTTGCAGGATTATTTAGTGCTTGTAATTCCTTTCTCAACAAGGGAAAAGGGTTAGCTACTAGTATCAACAATGCGTATAATGTCATTTCCAACAATAAGGTTTCCAATAGTGAGGTTCAGGCAGAGTATAACAAGCTGATAGCCAATTCTCCTGAGTGGAACAGAATGAAGGGAGAAATAGACGTGTTGAATGTCAAGAAGACGGAGCTGATTAATCACATGAATGAAGTGTTCTCCAATATGACAAATACGATGTCCGAACTGGGCAGCGATATTCTTGCCCTTGATGCTCTTAAGCGTGATGTATTTGTTGGTAACAGTAAGCGCGACCTCAATGCCATGCTTTATATAGAGAAGCTGGAGCAGAGGGCGAAGAACCGTTTGCTGAAATATGACTACTATCTGCGTAAGGCTTACGAATACCGTCTGCTGAAGCCATACAGAAACGAAGAATTCAATCTCGGTGGTATGTTTGAAAGGTTAGAGGCACAGAGCGTTGCTTTGGATTCCATCGTCAATTATTCCGCATACAGCACGCTCAGTTCTGTGTATAAAGAGCGTGTTTCTGATATGGCTCATAAGATAGTGGAGGAATACACCTATAATCAACCAGAAAAGACTCCAGAACCGATTCCCATACACATTTCAAAAGAGCAGCTTGAGGCCATCAATTCCAACGGGAGTGTGACTTTGAATCTTTATGAAATGGACAATGGTACCAATTTCTTCCAGGATGAGGAAAACATCAGGATTGTAAACCTCGGTGTAATGTATATAAAGGCTCATGCCGTAGGTAGTGCTACGCGCAGTAGACTGGGACTAGACATGAAGCACAGTGGCATGTCGCAGTATCGTAAGGATGGGCAAATTTATTGGTTCGACCACATGTCGCGTAATTCCACTAATCCACATTTCTGGAGAACCACGCTCAGTTTTAGTGATTCCGTAGAACAAAATAATCCTGAGACACACCAAAACTCGGTGGCTATCTCTTCGCTACTTTCTGCTATTCTTAATAACAACCAAGAGGCAGTCATGCTCTTTGCCAGACCATCTGTGTGGAGCGACATCACACTGTCGAAATTAGTGCAGACAAATGGCGATGATATTGCCATCGACTCATTAGTGTTGTCATTGCAATATGACTATACGTTGCGTCCCGACAATATTCGCAATATAGATGTCACCGCCAACAATAACTTGATGCCATACATTGCCTGCTCGGTAGAAGACATCAACGGAAGGAGCAGCGGTAGAGGACCTCTGTACAGGTCATACAGGGCAAGCAATCAAATGGTAACGTTCACAGCCCAAGACAAGTACGAGAGTTACTATTTCGTGAACTGGACAGATGAGAATGGTAAGGTAGTTTCCGATAAGACTGAATTGACCATAAACAGACAGAAAGATCAGTACTATGTTGCCAACTACGAGCGCCACGCCCCAGTTTTGAATACTCCAGACACTATTTGGGTTGGGAATACAAAAGGAATGCATAAAGTCAATGTAAAAAATATTGGATTCAGTGATGTAGAAATGGATTGGTATGTATCAGACTCTCATAGCACTTGGATTCATGTCAACGGAAACAAAGAGGGTGTCGATGATGGTTCTTTTACATTTGATTATGATGCAAACGAAACTGGCAAAGACAGGTTTGATAATCTTGAAATTTTTGTTCCAGAAATAGACATTGTGCCTCAAAGAATTTGTATTGCTCAGTCAGACAAATTTGTTATTGGAGATTTAAATAAAGACGGTAAAATCACGATAGATGAAATCACATATTTGATTGCAGTTTATCTTGGTGAAATAAACGATGTCAATGTGGATGTGGATGGTGATGGCTACATCACAGTGAGTGACATCACACAACTTATCAGTATCTATCTGGAAACAAATAAATGAATAAAGAGGTCGTGTCAAAATAACAGGCACGACCTCTTTTCGACTTAACAAATTGTAATGGCACATTGGCACTCCTACGTTGAAAAGTGCAGCCATTGCTTTCTATGTACACCAATGATTTCATTGTTTGATTGATTCGGGAAAATTGGTGGCTCAAAGATAGAAGAAACAATTGGAACGACCAAAATAATTATTAAAAAGCTGACTGATTTTAGCAAAAATTCTATAGTAATGCAGTCAGAACATTACAACAGAAAGAAAAGAACAGCTAGGAGAAAAATGATGATGACAATGGTTGTAAAGCATCCTCCGGTCTTGGCTCTCTTCTGTTCTGCATAGCCAGGCACCCCTTCGCAGTCGCCGATGTAAATCACACGGTCGTTACTGTGTGCAGGAGGAATATTCTGCAACCAGTTATAAACAAAAATAACGGCGGCACATAAGCCGAAAAACAAAATAAAGGCATCCATCATTCCGCATTTTAGTGTCGCAACTGCTGTAGGTAGTCCAGGTTGGTGAGGTCGCACTCGTCGGCCACTCGTTCCCATACGATGTGGGAACTGTCGGACTGTGCGAGGTTTGTGCGATAGATTCCAAGGAAGACGTAGCCGGTGTCGGTGAGGTTTTTCATGAAGGTGATGCGCACTTCGTTGGTTCGCATTACGGTGAAATAGAGGTTTTCGTTTCGTTCTTTGATTCGCAGCTGGCTGGAGGTATTTGTGCGTCCTTCGTCAGCGGCTGGTGTCCACCACTCTGTGATGGTAGGCATTAGGCTGTCTGCGTTGCCTTCGTTGTGCCATTCTTTATGGCGGTATTCGGGTCCCCAGATGATGACTCCTTCGTGGTGGGGCAGCGGCTCGTCCCAGAATTGTTCTGTCTTTGTGATGCCGAAAAGCCGCAGGTAGTCGGCGGGAGTCTTGAAGGTCTGCCCTTTCTTCAGAATGTAGTGGCTGGTGCTGGTGAGTTCTTTCCCTGTTTTTTCTGCGGGGAGCAGGAGGTACGTGGCAAGGAGGATGAGGGGAATGGAGAGCAGGACTGCGTAGAGGATGTATTTTCGGGGAGTTTTTTTCACCTCTGGGGGCAGAAGGGGAGCAGCTATCTCAGGGGATTGGTTTTCTTGCTGACAGAAGGTTTCCCAGTTGGTGTGGCCGATGGCTCGCGTCAAGATGTCGAGGGTGGTGAGGCGTGGAACGGATTTTTCGGACAGATAGCCCCAGATGCGTTTCAGTGTGGTAGGGCTGATAGTCTGGTGTGTCTGTTCGAAGATGTATGCTGAGAGTTGGTCGAAGTCTTTGGGTGAGTGCATTTTTCGACCAAACGTTTTTTCTATGGCTGTGCAGAGACGGTCTATGTTGTCTTTGTCTTCCATTATTCAGGGGCGGTTGTACGGTTTTTGCGGTTTTGCGGTTATACGGTTTTGCGGTTATGCGGTTTTGCCACTGCAAAACTGTTCCAGCGACCGCAAAACCGCAAAACCGTAGGTTAAGAAAGTGCCTCCAGCATCCGTTTCAGCACGACGGTGGCACTGATTTCGCGGTTGGCGGCTTCGGGGATGACGATGCTGGTGGGGGCTTCGATGACATCGTCAGTAACAATCATGTTGCGGCGCACGGGCAGGCAGTGCATGAAGAAGGCATTGTTGGTGACGGCCATCTGGCGTGTGCCTACTGTCCAGTCGAGGTAGTCGTGGTAATCGCCAAGGACTTTTCCGTAGTTTTCGGGCTGGGTTACGCCTGGGCAGGACCAGTTCTTGGCGTAGATGAAGTCGGCTCCCTCAAAGGCGCGCATCTGGTCGTATTCCACGTGGGCACCACTGACAAATTGTGGGTCGAGTTCGTAGCCCTTGGGGTGTGTAATGACGAAGTCCATGCCGCCCTCGATGCCAGTCTGTAGGTTGGCTGCTGCCAGCATCCATTCGGCAAAGGAGTTGGGCACAGCCTGTGGCAGGGCTTTGGGGTGTGGTGCCCAGCTGAGCACGACTTTAGGGCGTTTGTTCGGTGTGCGCGCCACGGCTTCACCACCGAAGAGGGGATTGGGTTCTACATGGGCGCAGTTTTTGTATTCCTCGATGGTGATGAGGTCGGCAAAGGCTTGCAGGGGGTGCACTGTGGCGCTCTCCATGAAGAAGACGGGGCGACCACTGTAGCGGATGAACTGCTGCATGATCTTCTCTTCGTAGTCGTCCTGGCGATTCTCGAAGCGGGCAAAGGAGCGCACACCGATGAGGTCGCAGTAGCTGCCCATCACGGGGATGGCCTCCAGCAGGTGTTCGCTCTTGTCGCTGTCCATGATGACTCCGCGCTCGGTCTCCAGTTTCCACGCGCCTTGGTTCACGTCGAGCACGATGACGTTCATGCCGAGGTTCTGGGCTGCCTTCTGGGTGCTGAGGCGTGTGCGCAGCGAGTTGTTGAAGAAGATGAGCATGGCGGTCTTGTTCCGTCCCAGCTCTTGATATTTATAACGGTTTTGCTTAATCTCAAATGCCTCGGCGAGTGCTGTGCGCAGGTCGCCCAGGTCGGTGACGTGTTGGAATCGTTTCATTGTTTTTGCGGTTATGCGGTTATGTGGTTATACGGTTTTGCGGTCTGGCGACCTCTCTCCCACCCTTTCCACATGGCATAGGCGGCAATGAGGACAAAGGGGATGCTGAGCAGCTGGCCCATATCGAGGGGCATTCCTTGCTCGAAGGCGACTTGTTCCTTCTTGAGGAACTCCACGAAGAAGCGGAAGAAGAAGATGGTGAAGACGCAGTAGCCGAAGTAGAAGCTGGTGCCGACAAGGGAGGTGCGGTTTTGCGGCTTTGCGGTTGTACGGTTTTGGCTGCGGTTGGTGTCCCAATGGTAAATCCACAGGCCGAAGAAAAAGATGATGAGGTAGGCAATGGCTTCGTAGAGCTGGGCGGGATGGCGCGGTGTGAGTTGGCCATCGACGAGGGCTTCGTGTGTGTGGAAGATGAAGGCCCAGGGCACGTCGGTCACTTTGCCGATGATTTCAGAGTTCATCAGGTTGCCCAGGCGGATGCAGCAACAGGTCAGCGGTGTGGCAATGGCCACGTTGTCGATGACGGTCCACATCCCTACCCCATGCTTGCGGGCGTAGAGCCACATGCCGATGAAGAGGCCGATGGTGCCGCCGTGACTGGCCAGTCCTTCGTAGCCCGTGAAGTGCCAGCCCTCTGGCGTGTAGTGCATGGGCAGGAACATTTCCATGAATCCAATGCGGCTGGTCAGGTAGTAGCCTGGCTCGTAGAAGATGCAGTGACCCAGGCGTGCTCCGATGAGGGTGCCGAGGAAGCAGTAGATGAAGAGGGGGTCAAACTTCTCTTCGGGAATCTGCTGTTGACGATAGAGGCGTTGCACGATGAGGTAGGCTGACAGTAAGCCTATCACCCACATCATGGAGTACCACCGCACCGAGAATGACCCGATGCTGAACAGCTCAAGGCTGGGTTGCCAATCGATGTATGCTAACATTGGTTTTTGCGGTTATACGGTTGTACGGTTATACGGTTATGCGGTTATACGGTTGTGCGGTTTGTTGCCGTAAAACCGTTAAGCGAAGCGACCGCAAAACCGTAAAACCGAAGTTATACATTAAACCTGAAGTGCATGATGTCGCCGTCCTGCACCACGTAGTCCTTGCCCTCCACGCCGAGCTTGCCGGCTTCGCGCACAGCGGCCTCGGAACCATACTTGATATAGTCGTCGTACTTGATGACTTCGGCACGGATGAAGCCTTTCTCAAAGTCGGTGTGGATGACACCAGCACACTGCGGGGCTTTCCAACCCTTGCGGAACGTCCAGGCTTTCACCTCCATTTCGCCGGCAGTGATGAATGTCTGCAGGTTAAGCAGCGAGTAGATGGCCTTGATGAGGCGGTTGCAGCCGCTTTCCGTGAGGCCCATGTCCTCCAGGAACATTTGCTTCTCCTCGTAGCTCTCCAGTTCGGCAATGTCGGCTTCGGTCTGGGCCGAAATAATCATCAGCTGAGCGTTTTCGTCCTTGATGGCCTGGCGCACAGCCTCCACGTAGGCATTGCCGTTCACCGCGCTTTGGTCATCCACGTTGCAGACGTACAGCACGGGCTTGGTGGTCAAGAGGAACATCTGCTTGGCGGCAGCCACCTCCTCGTCGTTCTCCAGTTCCACGGTGCGGGCACTCCGGCCTTGCAGCAGTGCCTCCTTGTAGCGGAGCAAGAGTTCATATTCTACCTTTGCGTCCTTGTCGTGCCCCACGAGGGCAATCTTCTCGGTCTTCTTCAGTCGAGCCTCCACCGTTTCCAGGTCTTTCAACTGTAGCTCCGTGTCGATGATTTCCTTGTCGCGCACAGGGTCAACCGAGCCGTCCACATGGACGATGTTGCCGTTGTCGAAACAGCGCAGCACGTGGATGATGGCGTCACACTCGCGGATGTTGCCCAGGAACTGGTTGCCCAGCCCCTCGCCCTTGCTGGCACCCTTCACCAGTCCAGCGATGTCCACGATGTCGCACACGGCTGGCACAATGCGTCCTGGGTGAACCAGTTCGGCCAGCTTTGTCAGCCTTTCGTCGGGCACACTCACCTGCCCCAGCTGTGCGTCGATTGTACAAAAAGGAAAGTTTGCCGCCTGTGCCTTTGCACTCGACAAACAATTGAAAAGTGTGGATTTGCCAACGTTGGGCAAGCCCACAATGCCTGCTTTTAATGCCATATATTAGTTTTTACGGTTTTACGGTTATACGGTTGTGCGGTTATGCAGAGTAGAACACCTGCCCCACCCTGTCGATATGCTCGCCGATGGGCGTTCCTGCTATTTTGTTGTAGTCCAGCAAGTCTATCTTATAGAGAATGCCCAAGTCGTCAATGTGGTTGAGGATTTCGTTTCGTTGTCTCAATGTGATGCCATCGCCAACGAGTGCAAGGTCAATGTCGGAGCCGGGCCTGTAGTTTCCCTTCGCCCTGGAACCGAAAATCAGCACCTCCCGGATATTCTTCTGTTCGCGGAATATTCCCTGCAAGTCTGCTATTGTCCTATCACTCAATCCGTATGCCACCGCTTTTATTGTTCTTTGTTGTAAAACTCCCTTTGATGTTGCAAATATCTTACCAAATCTTTCAGCAGGAAGCTGTAAGTATCATAGATTCTTTCTGCCACTTCCGTTGCATCATCCTCATTATATGTATGTGAAGTCGTAATGCGTGCAGCAGCCATGTCGCGCCACTCCTCTGCCCTTTCAATGATTCCCACCTCCAACGCCAGTCGGATGGTGGCATTTGGGCCCGCCTGATAGTCATAGCCCAAATAGCGCAAGAAGTCCTGCATCGTCTTCCACGCCAATTCATAGGAGTATTCAAACCGCTGTATCAAGCCCTCGCGTTCCAGTTCCGATAGCTCCATGCACTGTCTGTCTCCTTCCGTAATTTCAAGAATCCTATTGCAAGCTTTCTCCAGATTATCGAAGCGTTGCAGCCACCTTACATCTTGCTCCATAGACAAGAATTTGATTGATTTTGCGTGCAAAGGTACGACTAAGTGAGCGAAAAGCCAAATTTATTTGTGGTTTTCCGAAAAGAAGTCACCCTCTGACCAGCTTTCAGTCGCTTTGTCCTGCAAGCCATTCATCAACCATTGCCTGAACCGTCTGTACAAAGAGCCGAGCATCAGGCAACAGCTCATCCACGGTTTCCTGTGTGTGATTGATAAAGTCCTCGTAATCGCCAGTAGAACGTTTGGAGAACAATTTGCTGTAGAAACGTCCTTGCCGGGGTGTTAGTTTACCCCTAAGGACGAAATATTGTCCCAGCTTCAGGCGCACCCCTTCATGAGACTTCGTTTCTATGCCATTTGCTATCAGAATGGCGCAAGCAGCATAAAAACAGGCATAATACATCCGATTGACAGCTGTATTATAGAAACCGAACTCCCGTAAGGTTTCCACTTCAGCCAGTGTGCGTTGTGCATTCTGGATGCGGTAAAGCACAATGTCCTTTCGTTGTTCGTCAGTCAGCGTTTTCATAGTAATACCCCTTCATTCTCCACATTCAGATAGAAGGGACTGACTCGACTGCCCCATTTGCTTTTAGGCAAAATCAGTGGATTGATAAGCACGCCCGTTTGCAGTTCTATCTGATATAAAGATGTGAAGATGTCATCTTCCGTCTTACGAGTAACCGTAGGGCTATCTACAAGTATCAACAAATCTATGTCAGAGTCGGGGCGTGCGTCACCACGTGCCTCGCTGCCGTAGAGCCGTGCCTCCAGCTGATAAGGCACACCACTTAGTGCCTCCTTGATAGAGCTTGTAATGTTTGTTCTTCTCATATTCTGAAGGATTTGCGTGCAAAGGTACGACTAAGTGAGCGAAAAGCCAAATTTATTTGTGGTTTTCCGAAAGCCATGCCATAAACACAGCCCCTGCGCATCACTGCGGAGGGGCTGAATCTTTATTCTAAATTAACTTTATTGTGGCCTGGTGTTTCACAACACTTTGGGGAGGCCATAACTCAAATTACTTGCATAAACGAAAACAAAGAAATGCAAGTATGCTTCTGTGCTCACCCCTACCCCGCTTCGGTGCAGGGGTGAACACGTGTGGGAACAGTTGCTTTACCAGAGGTCGCCGAAGCTGGCATCGCCAAAACCGCGTGCTTTGGCTGCTGCTTCATCATCATCACTGGCATTACCACCATTTGTGGGACCGCTAGGAATGTTGGTTGGGTTACTTGAATTCAAAGACTCAATGCAGAGACATGTGTTCATGCCAACCAATACAATCTCCATCTTGGGAGTGATATATGTCTTTTTCATAATTGTATAATTACTATTTAAAATTAAACAAGAATTTATTTCACAAGAATCTTTTTACCATTGTGGATATAAAGCCCCTTCACAGGCTTATCAACGCGGATGCCTTGAATCGTGTAGTATGCACCATTTTCAAGGATTGTATCTTCTGTTTCAAGTCCTATAATGCCAGTAGCGATTTCTTCATCAATAGCAATACGGAAACCTTTAACCTCAGCATCTGCAGACTGGAAGTAAGCACGGAGAGGCTTAATACTGTTAGTGTCATCCTTCACAACTTTCTTAAATTCGCCACTCTTATTGATAAAGAATGCACCCACGGGCATTTTAGTTGCAACATAAGTTCCAATGAACTTCAAGCCGTCCTTTGTAACAGATGGAGTTGCAGTATTGACGGTAACGTTTTCAATCAGTTTGGCTGTAACATCAGTTGCGCCCTTAATCAGTACAGGAACATTAGCCTCGATTGCCTTGCTGTTTGTTGAGAACTGAATTATATTATTTTCATCAAAGCCTGTGAATGAAGCAATCTGTACATCCTCACCGAATGTGGCTGTAACCTGTGTTTCTGTCAAGTCAAATGGCAACACAAGTGTGTTCCATTTGTCAGCAACGAATGAGCGAGTGAGAACGACATTAGTTATTCCTGCTTCAGGTACATAGTCAGTCATTTCTTTAACAATTGTAAAACCTGTCAAATCTTCAATCTTAACAAGACGGAAACGAGAGCATGACATCCAGTTGTGTTCTGTTTCTGTAACACCATGTACTCCAATAATGATTTCGCCATCTTCATATTGGTCAAATACAAGATAATTGTCATTCCATCCACGACCAAATATACCAGTATTAACATCTGCGTCAATATGCTTCATTGCTGCTTTATTTTCGCCAGCAAAAAGATCAAAAGTGGTCAGTTCTTTTGCTGCACGTGAGGTGACAGTCAAAAGATATTTACCAGCAGGAAGATTAATTGTTTGAGAGAATGTAACATCCCATGATGATTCATTCCAACTTCCTCCATCGAAGTAATTGTGATATGAAGAACCATTAGCATCAGTGTATGGCTGATCGCCAGAATCTTTTGCTCCTAATGTTTTTGTCCATCCCCAGTTGGCAGCATTTTGATCTCTTTGTTCAGTGTTAGCATTGATTATTAAGGATGTTTTATTTTCTGCACCAACTACACCTTCAGCCATTGCATTAGATTCAATGTAGGTGCGATAAGCTAAAACAATAGCATTGGTCTTTGTTACTGCATCTGCCGCATTGTCCGCATTTTCACCTTGAGCTGTTGCAATTGCTGCATATTTTTCTGCACTTGCGTATGGCTGATCATCTGCATATTCTACAGTTTTCGCTACAACAAAGGCATCATAAGAAGGCTTTGCAGCAGTAAATATTTCAACAGCAGCATTGATTGTTTCAGCAGCAGCAAAGTATTCACTTACCGTAGCAGGAGCAGGGTCAGGATTAATGGCATTATACAAAGTTGTTTTTTCACTACCAGCCACGTTTGTATAAGCAGCATCGTTATAAGTAGCCGTTGCAGCAGTCCTTGCCTGTTCATAAACATTGGCTGCATCAGTAAAGGTGATGGTAAAGCCATCTATATATAAACGTGGCATATTTCCTGATCCTTGGTTTGCTACAGACTGGTAGCCAACAGACATATAGCCAGACGTTTCAGCATTAAGATCAAACTCAATCGTGCTGGTTGTCCATACCCCTACAGTATAGGTTGTAGTCGTAGCAAGATGTTCTGTTCCATCATCCTCAATAAAGCCAATCAAATTTTTCGTAAAAGCCGTCTCACCATATTTATTATAAACAGGAACATTTATGGTATAGCGTCCTGCGGGCAGTGTGACAGATTGTTTGTATTGCACCTTTGAACCCCAACCAGCAATCAAACCTAACACGTTGTTATTGCCAACTGTAGGAGTGCTGATGTCTGTAGTCGGATAGTCTTTAATACCAAGTTCAGAATTGTATTCAAATATACCTGATGCAATATTTCCCTCAGTAGTGTTGATATCCCAGCCTTCTAAAGGCTGCATAGATGCATAGTTAGTGGTAGGGGATACATCATTAATTGAGGTTGTAACATTTGAAGAGAGAGCTTCACTACTCTCAAAAGATGCATTCTCAAGCAGGAAAGTGATATTTTCGCCTGATGCGAAAGTTACCTTATCGTATGCCGTATCAATAGCAGTACGCAGTGCCGTTACAGCACTGTTTATTGTGCTCTGATAAGATTCCGTGTTATCAGCATTATCCAATACTGTCTGCGCCGCTGCAATAGCACTATTCAAATCAGAATCCTCTGTACGGGCGTAGAGCAATGTAGCACGGTCAAGTGCAGATTGAAGTGTAGCTGTGTAATTTTTGTATGTAAGATTTACATTATCAAATATAACTTCGTCATTGCTGTTATTCATAATATTACTATCTGTACATCCAATATAAAGAACAACATCTCCTGCTTCTGTTACAAAGAATGTATAGCTTATTGTGCTCCAATCCCCATAATCGCTTTCAAACGTATAAGTTTTGTTATCACGTGTCAAACTTGTTGGATATGATGAATAATGCACTCCGCCTATACTGCCCTTTGTAGGAGTTGCTTTAACTGTAAACCTTGGAGATTTAGAACGTGGAGTCGCACCTTTATGATCAATAGTCAACGTGTATTCACCAACAGATAAATTACTCAATGTTTGGCTAATTGCAGTTGCCGAATTTTGCCATCCGTGGCGAATATGAACATACTTCGTGCCATTGGCTGCTGTTATTTCTTTCCCGAATCCAGAATCGTTATCAGGGGTATTGCTACGAGATTTACCAACGGTATAATATTGATAATTGCCACCCTCAGCAATTGTCCAACCAGTAATGCTCTCGCCAACAGCATTTGCCTTTTTTTGTGCAAAAGCATCACCATCATCAAATGACGGATTTGTAATTTTACTTGTTACGTTAGTTGCGTATTGCTTAGCTTTTGTATTATATTCTGTACGGAGAATTTGATATATTTTATAGTGACCAACATTCTCACCGTCCTTATTACCAGCTAATACTTCTCCATTTATCCATTGTTTCTCATGCCAAGCTCCAAGATAATAATTATCACCTCCGCCATTGCTTGACGAAAGTTTATTTTGGATTGTCCATGAGCCATCCGAATATGCAAATTGCCACTGGGTCCATTGGCTTTGAGAAGTTTCCCATGCAAATTGAACACGCCATGGCCAATTTTTACGCGACTGCATAAAATGGGTTGAATTATTAAGATTTCGAATACCATAAAGATAGTTCTCACTGTAATCAATCATCCAAACAACCCGTTTCCAAGTATAGGGATTCATAGGGTAACGATAAACAAGTGTGAGTTCATCCTCTTGTTCTACGTTTATTTCTTGTGCCACCATCAAGTCTGCCTCTGTGGCAACAAAGACATAATAGTAATTTGCTAACTCTTCGTTGGATGTTGGGAGTGAGGTGACTTCCGTCCATCCTGACAAGTAATCAGTTGCAGCAGCTTTTGCTGTCTGCACTCCACCCAAGCATAGCACTATGGATAGAGCCAAAAGTAATTTTCGTTTCATAATAAAACTTTTGTTAATGAATAATGAAGTTAATTAAAGTGTTGTTTTTATTGTAGTTAGTTTTGAGGATGCTGAGGGGGCGGACAACGGGGCGTTCTGCGGAGGAAACCTAAGGAAGGGCTTTTCTTCTTGGGCTGTTCGCGGCTGGAACAATGCGCATTTCTTTTCGTTTTGGGGGGAATAAAAAATGTGGGAACAACTTTACTCGTCCCACTGCTTGAGGTCTTCGCTACCCGACTTTGTTGAACGAGCAACGAATGACCCCACATTGATGATATGTTGCAGCACCTGTGTTGAATGCTACGTACACTGGAATGCTGCCACCACAGGGGGACAGTAACCAACATACGGACAACGCACTCTGGGGGTGCGCGAATAATCATCAAAAGTGGCTTCTTATCGTTGCATTGTTCGTTGACAAAGTCATGAAGTTTGCGAAGTTTCAAGCAGTCATTGAACAAGCGTGATAAAACGCCTATGTTATGTTGTCTCCTCAGTAGATGTCTGCCCACTGGCGGACATAGTTGTCTGATTCAACGTGGCAAATGTACGGACTTTTTCATTTTCCTGCAAGGCTTTTTCTTGGTTTTTTGTGTTTTAGAGGTGAATAAAGGGTTTTCGGGGTGAAAATTTGTGGCATTTTGTGTGTCTTTTTTACATGAAAGGTGACTTCTGTCCATTGGACACAGCGGCACTGAAATACAGAAATTTCTTAAACCGTGTTAGCAATGCGTCGCTCTCGCGTAGGCAATGTGTGTGGGTTGATTGCCTATGCGGGAGCGACGCATTGCCTACGCCGCAGCGAGGATTTGTATGTGTAATGTTCTCAGTTTGTTATTGATGCTGTTTGGGATGCGTTGGCAGCGGGTGTTTTGTTGGGTGCAGGGTGTTTTTGGGCAGCAATAAACATAGTTTAACGGGTGGGGTCGTTAAATAAACGTGCAAAAAATTGGGTTGGCTTTTGGCTAAATGGATGTTTTGTGCTACCTTTGCGGCGTAATCTTTTAAAACATTTGCTATTATGAAATTAGACGGAAGACGCACGAGTTCAAACGTGGAAGACCGCCGTGGCATGAGCGGTGGCAAGAAGGCTGGTCTGGGTATCGGCGGTATTATCCTTGTGGCTTTGATGGCCTGGATTTCGGGGGGTAATCCCTTGACGGCTGTGATGGAAACTGTGGCCGAGAATGGCGGACTGGGTTCGCTGGCGGGCACCAATACGGAGGTGACGAGCGAGCAACGTGAGTTTACGCCGGAGGAGCAGGAACTGGCTCACTTCTCTACGCAGATTCTGGCTGGTACGGAGGATGTGTGGACGAAGATTTTCAGAGAGAATGGTGCAACCTACAAGGTGCCCACGATGGTGCTCTACACGGACGGTGTGCAGACGGCTTGCGGACAGGGTGCTGCCGAGATGGGGCCGTTTTATTGCTCTGGTGACCAGAAGCTTTACATCGATCTGTCGTTCTTCACGACGATGAAGGCTCAGCTGGGGGCTGACGGCGATTTTGCCTACGCTTACGTGATTGCCCATGAGGTAGGACATCATGTGGAGTACCTGACGGGCACGCTGCAGAAGGTGCACCAGCAGATGGCGAAGCTGAGCCAGGCTGAGGCCAACAAGCTGTCGGTTCGTCTGGAGCTTTTGGCCGACTTCTATGCTGGCGTGTGGGCGCACCACGACAACAAGATGTTCCAGTCGCTGGAGGATGGCGACATTGAGGAGGCCATCCAGTGTGCGCAGGTCATCGGCGATGACTATTTGCAGAAGAAGGCCAGGGGCTATGCCGTGCCGGAGTCGTTTAACCACGGCACGTCGAAGCAGCGCATGAAGTGGTTCAAGCTGGGCTTGCAGACGGGCGACATCCAGCAGGGCCGGACGTTTGAGTGCTCGGATGCAGAGCTGTAGATTAGTGAAAAGTGAGTGTGAGAAATCTAAGTTTTTAAGTACGAATTACATCTTTACAAATTATGCCCACAATTTCGGAATTTTTTGGAATCACTATATCATTGAGGTTTCTTGACCATAATCCGCCTCATTTTCATGCGCGTTATCAAAAAGATAAAGTGCTGATAGAGATAGAGAACGGGAAAGTGAAAGGTGAAATGTCTGAACGGGCTCTTAGATTGGTCCTTGAATGGCTCTCTCTTCATCGTGATGATTTAAGAGCTGCATGGGAAAAGGCTTCCAATGGTTTGGAACCCGATAAAATTGAACCCCTTAAATAGAGTTTGTTATGTGGAAAGAAGTTTTGTCTGCTAACTATATTGACCATTATCGCCTAAATGTTTTATTTACAGATGGTATCAGACGTATCATGGATTTTCTGCCATTGATACGTAAATACCCTGTATATGCACCGCTCAAGGATGTTAATGTATTTAAGAATTTTGTTGTTACCGATACGTTGGAATGGAACGACGGTGCTATTGACATTGCACCAGAATACATTTATGAGCACGGTTTAAGTGCTTAGAAATTGAGCCAGTTGTGCGACGGCGCGTGCGCGGTGGCTGATGCCGTTTTTCACATCGCTGCCCAGCTGGGCAAAGGTCTGGGTGTAGCCTTCGGGGACGAAGATGGGGTCGTAGCCGAAGCCTGTGGTTCCGCGTTTCTGGTCGATGATGCTGCCGGGGACAATGCCGTCGAAGTAGTGGACGGAGCCGTGGTAGAGTAGGGCGATGGTGGTGCGGAATCGGGCTGGGGAGAGGATGCGTGCACCAGCAATCTGGCCCAGCTGTGGATGTTGGGCTTCGAGGCGTTCCATGAGTACGTCCATGTTCATGTCGTCCTTGTTTTCATCGGTGACGATGCGTCCGTGCATCTGTGCGTAGCGGGCAGAGTAAATGCCTGGTTCCCAGCCGAGGGCTTCCACTTCCAGCCCTGAGTCGTCAGCAAAGCAGTCGAGGCCGTAGTGCTCCTTGACGTACTGTGCTTTTTGCAGGGCGTTTTCCTGAAACGTGTTGCCTGTTTCGGGGATGTCGGCATGGCAGCCGATGTCGCTGAGTGACTTGATGTGGAACTGCTGGCCGAGGATGTTGCGGATTTCTTCCAGCTTGTGGGCGTTGTTGCTTGCAAATACGAGGGTTTCCATCTATTGAAGTTAAAAATTAAAAGTTAAAAGGTTAATGTGCCTCCAGCCAGTTCTTCCCCCAGCCGCAGTCGGCGATGAGGGGGACGGAGAGGTGGCAGACGTTCTGCATTTCGGTGATGACGAGGTCTTGCAGGCGTTCTCGCTCTTCGGGTACAACGCTGAAGTTCAGTTCGTCGTGCACTTGCAGTATCATCTTGCTGCGGAGTCCTTCGGCTTGCAGTCGTTGGTCGATGCGTATCATGGCAATCTTGATGATGTCGGCGGCTGTGCCCTGGATGGGGGCGTTGATGGCGTTGCGCTCGGCATAGCCACGGACTACGGCGTTGTGCTCGTCGATGCCTGGCACCTGACACTGGCGACCGTAGAGTGTTTCGGTGTATTTCAGACGGCGAGCCTTTTCGATGCTGGCTTCCATGTAGGCTTTCACGCCTGGGTAGGTAGCGAAGTATTCGTCAATCAGTTCTTTGGCTTCTGTGCGGCTCACGTCCATTCGCTCGGCAAGGCCGAAGGCGGATATGCCGTAGATGATGCCGAAGTTGGCGGTTTTGGCTTTGCGGCGCATGTCGGATGTGACGGCTTCGATGGGGCATTTGAAGATTTTCGCGGCGGTGGCTCGGTGGATGTCGTGGCCAGAGTTGAAGTCTTCTATCATGTTGCGGTCGCCGCTGAGGTGGGCCATCAGGCGCAGCTCGATTTGGCTGTAGTCGGCAGAGAAGAAGAGTTCGCCCTCGTCGGGAATGAAGGCTTTGCGCACCTCTTTTCCGTTGTCGTCGCGGACGGGGATGTTTTGCAGGTTAGGGTTGCTGGAGGAGAGGCGGCCTGTGCTGGTAACAGCTTGGTTGTAAGATGTGTGGATGTGGCCTGTGCGCTGGTTGATGAGTTGGGGTAGGGCATCGATGTAGGTGCTGAGCAGCTTCTTGTAGCCACGGTACTCAAGGATTTGCTCTACCACGATGTGCTTGCTTTTGAGGGCTTGCAGGGTGGCTTCGTCGGTGACGTACTGTCCCGTCTTGGTCTTGCGCGGATGCTCCATCAGCTTCAGCTTGTCGAAGAGCAGTTCGCCGATTTGTTTGGGCGATGAAATGTTGAGGCTTTGGCCTGCCACTTGGCGTATGCTGCTTTCTATGTCGAGCATTCGCTGGGTGAAGAGGGTAGAGGTCTCTTTCAGAGCCTCGGTGTCGATGCGTGCGCCGTTCATTTCTATGTGCATCAACACGCGGACAAGCGGCATTTCTATGTCCTCAAAGAGTTGGGTTAGACGGCGTGCGGCGAGTTCTTTTTCTAAGATGTGTTTCAGCTTGAGTGTTACGTCTGCGTCTTCGGCAGCGTAGTTGACAATGTCGGCGGGGTCGAGGTCGCGCATGGTCTTCTGCTGTTTGCCCGTGCCTACCACTTCGTCGTAGTGGATGGTGCGGTACTTCAGGTAGTATTCGGCCACGCTGTCCATCTTGTGTTGGCGTTCTGGCATGAGCACGTAGTCGGCAATCATGGTGTCGAAGAGTTTGCCCCGGATGTCGATGCCATATTGCTTGAGCACAATCATGTCGTATTTGATGTTGTGCCCAATTTTCAGTGTGTCTTCGTTGTTATAGACTTCTTTGAATACATTAACAACGATTAACGCTTGCTCTTTTTCTGCTGGGACGGGGATGTAGTAAGCCTCGTTTTCGGTCATGGCGAAGCTCAATCCGACGAGTTCTGCCTTCATGGGGTCAACGATTTTGTCGTTTTTGTCCCACGAAGCGGTCTCTGTGTCTAAAGCAAATTCTTTCGCTGTCAAAAGTTTTGCAGCTAAATTCCTCATTGCTTCCAAGGAATCAACGAGTTGATATTGTGCCTTGGTTGTTCTGAAGTCGCTGAGAACCGACTTTTTTTGATTTTCCGTGCGGCTGGCCGCAAATAAGTCCAAGGTTTGGGCTTGTGGAATGGCTGTTTCGGCTTGCGCAAATATGTCGAGTTGTCCTGCTGCCACTTTGGACTTCTTGGCAGATTTGACGGTAGCTTTCTCGGAGGGTGGGGGAGTGCTGCTTTCTTTCTTTTTGATGAGCGAGCGCAATTCGTGTTCCTCAAAGATTTTTTGCAATGCTTCCTGATTGGGTGCTTGTCGTTGCAGTTCTTCCAAGTTCAGCGTGAGGTCTGGGATGTCTGTCTTGATTTTAGCAAGGAACAGGCTCATCTTGATGTCGTCCACATGTGTTTCCACTTTGGTCTTGATGGCACCTTTCAGTTTGTCGGTGTTGGCCAGAAGGTTTTCCACACTGCCAAACTCCTTGATGAGCTTGACGGCTGTCTTTTCGCCTACGCCTGGACAACCAGGAAAATTGTCGGAGGAATCGCCCATCAGCCCCAAAAGGTCGATGACTTGGCTGGTTCGTTCTATGCCGTATTTATCAATAATGTCTTGCTCGCTCAAGATGTCGAAGCCACCGTCGTGGCGTGGTTTGTACATCTTGACATTGCCATGCACCAGCTGGCCGTAGTCTTTGTCGGGTGTCATCATGTAGATGTCGGTGTCTGTGAGACCTTGTCCTTGTGTGGCCAAAGTACCGATGACATCGTCGGCTTCATAGCCAAATCTCTCGATGACTGGGATATTGTATGCCCTTAAGATTTCCTTGATAATGGGCACGCCGAACTTGATTCCATCGGGCGTTTCTTCGCGCTGTGCCTTGTATTCAGGGAAGGCTTCGTGCCGAAATGTTGGTCCGTGAACATCGAAAGCAACGCCGATGTAGTCGGGATTCTCCTTCGTCAGCACTTCTTCCAGTGTCTTGACAAAGCCGAAGATGGCCGATGTGTTGTTGCCTTTGCTGTTAATCAGCGGACGATTGATAAAGCCGTAGTAAGCGCGATAAATCAGCGCATAGGCATCGAGCAGAAAGAGCTTTTTCATATCTTTTAATTCATTTTGCGTGTAAAGTTACGGAAAAATCATAAATCGTAAATCGTAAATCGCAAATAATCCTTACCTTTGCAATAAATTTGTGATTTATGGACGTGTTAAAGTTAATAAAGGAACCCATTGAAGCTGAAATGGAGGAGTATCGCAGGGTGTTCGACTCGTGTATGCAGTCGGACAATGCCTTGCTTCAGGAGGTGTTGGATATGGTTTCAAGTCGGATGGGGAAGATGATGCGTCCAATTCTTACGTTGCTTTCAGCCAAATTGCTGGGCAAAGTAAATACAAATTCCTATCTTACGGCTGTGGCTCTCGAACTGCTTCATACGGCTACGTTGATACACGATGATGTTGTTGATGAGAGTGATGAGCGTCGCGGGCAATCGTCTGTCAACAAGCTTTATGACAATAAGATTGCCGTGCTTGTAGGAGATTTTATTCTGGCTCTTTCTTTGCAAAATGTTTCCAAGGCGAATAGTGCCCGCTTGATGGGTGTTGTGGCCGAGACTTCGCAGATGTTGTCAAGTGGAGAATTACTTCAATTGAAGTCTGTCTATAACCAGGAAATCAGCGAAGCGGTTTACTTCCGAATCATCCGAGAAAAGACAGCGGCTTTGTTCAGAGCTTGTGCTCAGGCGGGTGCGCTTTCTGTTTCTTCCGATGAAATCGCTATTGAACGCTTGAGAAACTTCGGTGAAATCGTGGGTATGTGCTTCCAGATTCGCGATGACATCTTTGATTATTCCGAAAGCCAACAAATCGGCAAGCCCACTGGCAATGACATGAAGGAGGGCAAGCTGACGTTGCCCGTGATTTACGCTTTGCATACAACGGGCAATGAAGCCATGTATAATCTTGCCAAAGCTGTCAAGAATCTTCAGGCTACTGAGGCTGAAATCGCAGAATTGATAGCTTTTACCAAGGCCAATGGCGGCATTGAATATGCTTGCTCAAAGATGTATGAGTATGCCGACAAAGCAAAGAGCCTGCTTGACGTTTTTCCTGATTCAGCTGTCAAGCAAGCTCTGTTGCGTTATGTGGATTTTGTTGCTGCCAGGACGATTTAGAAGAACTTGATTTCTTTGTCAAGAATCTCGCTCAGCAGTTTGTTTGCCAACGAACTGGTGCCAAGACGCAGCCATTTGTTGGTGAGCCATTTTTCTCCCAGAACTTCTTTTACAATGGTGTAGTAGGTAAGTGCATCCTTCACTGTTTTCATGCCTCCAGCAGGCTTAAAACCAATCTGAATGCCTGTTTTGTCGTAGTATTCCTTGATGGCTTGACACATGACGTATGCTGCTTCAGGCGTTGCAGCTGGCTCCAGTTTGCCTGTGGAAGTCTTGATGTAGTCTGCTCCTGCATACATGGCCAGAATGCTGGCTTTCTTGATGTTGCTTGCGCTCTTCAGGCAGCCTGTTTCCAGGATGACTTTCATGCTCTTGTCGCCACAGATGGCTTTCAGTTCCGCAATGTCGTCGCATACTCCTTCGTAGTCCTCGGCCAGGAATTTGCCAACAGGCATTACGATGTCAATCTCCGTGGCTCCGTCCTTGATGGCAAGCGCGGTTTCTGCTACTTTTACCTCTATAAATGTCTGGCTTGAAGGGAAACTGCCACTTACACAGGCAATTTCAACATCGTCGTTTTCCAGACATTCATAGCAAATTTTTGCAAAATTGGGATAGACACAGACTGTGGCCACATTGCCCAATTCGGGATATTCGCGGTCAAAACGGTTGACGTTCTCCACGAAACGAAGCACGCTATCCTCACTATCAGTTGTCTTTAATGTTGTGAGTTCCACGGAGTTGAAGAGGAACTTCTTAACTTCTTTGGTGTTGTTCTCTTCCAGGTGCTCATTGAGCAGGGTAGAGACTTGGCGAGCTATGGCTTCATCATCAAGCTCGCAGTTGTACAAGCTCAAGGCTTGTTCGTACTTACTGATTTCCATGATGTTTTTGTTTAAGTATCAATTTGTTATGGTTTATTCCTTGTTCTTTGTGTCCATGCAGATGGTGACGGGGCCATCATTGAGGAGTTCTACTTGCATTTCTGCGCCAAATTCGCCCGTCTTTACAGGCTTGCCCAGCTGTTCGGAAAGGACATTGACAAACCTTTCGTAAAGGGGCACTGTGATTTCGTGGCTGCCTGCTCTTAGGTAACTGGGGCGATTGCCTTTCTTGTAGGAAGCCCACAGCGTGAACTGAGAAACTACCAGAATCTCGCCGTTTACGTCCATGATAGACTTGTTCATTACGCCTTCTTCATCATCGAAAACACGCAGGTTTACAATCTTTTTGCAGAGCCATGCAATATCTTCTTCTGTGTCTTCGTTGCAGCATCCCAAGAGCACTAAATAGCCCTGTTTGATGCTGGCTTTTACGCTTCCTCCAATGCTTACTGAAGCGTGGGAAACACGCTGTATGACTGTTCTCATTATTGCAAGATATTAGTTATTTGAAGAGTTGTTTTGAAAGCATCGGCCAAGAGCTGAGCCTTTGCTGCGCCAACGACTTTTGCCAGGTCCTCGGTGGATGCTTCCTTGATTCGTTTGAGACTTTTAAATTCTTTCAGCAGAAGTTTTTTGCTGGCAGGCCCGATGCCTTTGATGCTGTCAAGCTCGCTTTTCGTCTGGCTTTTGCTGCGTTTCTCCCGATGGAATGTGATGGCAAATCGGTGTACTTCGTCCTGTATTCTGGTGAGGAATTTGAATAGGGGAGAGTCCATTTCAACGCCGATGGTCTTTTGTGGGAAACCAAACAACAGCTCATTGGTGCGGTGTCGGTTGTCTTTTGCTAAGCCCGCAATAGGGATGTCGATGTGCAGTTCGTCTTGAATGACTTCGCGCACAACCTCCATTTGTCCCTTGCCGCCATCACAGATAATAAGGTCGGGCAGTTCTGTGTTTTCATCGATAGCACGCCGATACTTTCGATACACAACTTCTTTCATTGAACCGTAGTCATCGGGACCAACCACCGTTTTGATGTTGAATTTTCGATATTCTGAACGTGCGGGCTTGGCGTGTTTATAGACTATACAGCCAGCCACGGCATCGCTGCCCGAAATGTTGGAGTTGTCGAAACATTCGATGCGCATGGGCAGTTTTTCAAGACCCAATTTGCGTTGCAGTTCTTTCAGGATATTGGTGCTGCGTTGTTCTGGGTTGAGCCTTTCGGCTTGCTTGAGGCTGTCAATGCGGTATTGCCGCACGTTCATTTTCGAGAGTTCCAGTAGGTGCTTCTTGTCGCCACGCTCAGGAATGGTGAATGTGATTCCTTCCAGTTCCAGGTCGATGGGGAAGGGAATGACAATCTCCTTTGAGGTGCTTTTGTATCGCTCGCGCATTTCTGCAATGCCCAGTGCCAACATATCCTCGGCAGATTCGTCGATGCGTTTTTTGTACTCGAAAGTGAAAGCCTGATTGATGCTGCCGTTGGTTACGTGGAGATAATTGATGAAGCAAGACTTCTCTTCGTCATCAATGGAGAACACGTCGATGTTGTGGTAAGAGTGTGCAACGACCTCCGATTTTTCGCAATATTCCAGTGCCAAATCGTAGCGTCTTTTGATGACCATGGCTTCCTCGAACCTCATTTCATCGGCAAGCATTTCCATCTCTGCGAGCATCTTTTGGCAGAGGATGCGTGTGTTTCCACGGAGTATTTCTTTCACTTCTTCCACTTCCTTCATGTACTCTTCGCGTGTTTGGAGCGCGGTACAGGGAGCCTTGCAGTTCTTGATGTGATACTCCAGACAGGTCTGGTACTTTCCCGCTTCAACTCCCTCTTGCGTGATGGGCTTGTTGCATCGGCGAATGGAGTACATCTTTTTAATAAGTTCCAAGATGTTGTTCAGCGTGCCGAGATGAGAGAAAGGACCGAAGTAGGTGCCGCCTTTTTTCTGGATGTGCCTTGTCTTGAAAACACGTGGAAGATACTCGTTGGTGACGCAGACTGAGGGGTAGGTTTTGCCGTCTTTCAGCAGGATGTTGTACCTGGGCTTATACTTCTTGATAAGGTTGTTCTCCAGCAGAAGTGCATCCTCGTCGGTGGGGACAACAATGTATTTGATGTCTTGGATTTTCGACACCAGCACCTCAGTCTTTCTTCTGTCAACGGTCTTGCGGAAGTAGGAAGAAACGCGGCTCTTCAGGTTCTTTGCCTTGCCCACATAGATAATCCTGCCGTCCTCGTCCAGGTACTGATAGCATCCGGGCGAAGAGGGTAGTGCAGCCACAATGGTCTTGAGTCGCCTGAGTCTTTCTTCTTCTTTTGTCATTAAAGTGTTACTTAATGTTCCACGTGAAACAATTGTTCTCTAACTATGCTAAATAGTGTTGGTTAGCCCCTGGCTGTTGCAGTGACAACTCTAAGTGTTTTACACTCGGATGAGGGTGGTGATTTCTATTCCGTCGCCAATGAACTCACGTCCTTGCAGTCCTTCGTCGCGAATCTCGATGAGGAAGTTCATGTAGCATTTCTTAGGGTTCAGCTTCTTCACCAGTTTCCAGGCTGCCTTGATGGTGCCACCCGTGGCAAGCAGGTCGTCGTGGATAAGAACAACATCGTCGGGCGTGATGGCATCAAGGTGCATCTCGATAGAGTCTACGCCGTACTCCTTGGAGTAAGACTCCTTGATGGTGGTGGCTGGTAGTTTGCCCGGCTTGCGAGCCATGACGAAACCCGCATTCAGGCGGCGGGCAAGAATGGCTCCCATGATGTAGCCACGAGTCTCCAGGCCCACCACCTTGGTGATGCCCTTGTCCTTGTAGAGTTCGTACAGTTCCTCCTCCATAATCTCAAGGCATTTTGCATCCTTGAACAATGTGGTTACGTCGCGAAAATTGATGCCCGCTTTCGGGAAATCAGGAATGGAGCGCAGATGCTCCAAAAGGTAAGGTGTGTTCATTGTGGGTATTGTTTTTTTGAGTTTTGTTGTTTTTTTCTTGAAGGGCTAGTTTTCTAGTATAGCTAGATAATCTAGAGAGGCTAGAAATTCTAGCCAAGTTAGCCCTTAATCCACTATCTGCCCAAGAGCACCAGCATGATGTTGATGTCGGAGGGCGAAACGCCTGGGATGCGTGAAGCCTGTGCCAGGGTTACGGGCTGTATGGCTTGCAGCTTTTGGCGGGCTTCGATGGAGATTTGCGAGAGGTTGGGGTAGTCAAACTTTCCAGCAATCTTGATGTTCTCCAGGCGGAGCATCTTCTCGGCGGCCTGTTGCTCGCGGGCAATGTAGCCAGCATACTTGATGCGAATCTCTGCTGCCTCAACAATCTCCTCTGCGGGACACGTTGCGCCCAGGCAGATTTTTTCGAGAGCTTTCTGCAAGGGGACGATGTGCGGCCTGATGTTCGAGAACGAAATCTGTGGCCTCACCAGCAAGTCCGTCAGCTTTATGCCTTGGCTCAGTGGGGTAGTGCCCAGTGCTTCCAGTGCCTCGTTGATAAGGGCTGGCTTCAGCGAGAAATTCTGGCAGAAATCCATCACCGCCTCAATCCTTTCCCGCTTGTTTACCATGCGGTCATAACGCTCCTGGGTGGCAAGCCCCAGGCGGTAGCTCTTTTCCGTCAGGCGCACATCGGCATCATCCTGCCGGAGCAAGATGCGGTATTCGGCACGCGAAGTGAACATACGGTAAGGCTCGTCCACGCCTTTTGTTACGAGGTCGTCAATCAGTACACCGATGTACGCCTCGTTGCGCGACAGCGTGAAAGGCTCTCCGCCGTTCAGCTCCCTGTTGCACTTGATGGCAGCATTGATGCCCGCAATGAGTCCCTGCCCGGCGGCCTCCTCGTAACCCGTCGTGCCGTTCACTTGTCCGGCAAAGAACAGGTGGCTCACCACCTTCGACTCCAACGAATGCTTGAGCTGTGTCGGGTCGAAGAAGTCGTACTCTATGGCATAGCCTGGCCGATAGACTTGCAGGTTGTGGAAGGCTGGAATCTGGTGCAGAGCCTCGATTTGGATGTCGATGGGCAGCGACGACGAGAAGCCATTCAGGTACATCTCATTCGTGTCGGAGCCTTCGGGTTCCAGGAACAACATGTGCTGGTTCTTGTCGGGGAACGTGTGCAACTTCGTCTCTATCGAGGGACAATAGCGTGGACCGATGGACTGAATCTGCCCGTTATACAGAGGCGAATCGGCAAAGCCAGAACGCAGCACCTCGTGCACCCGTTCATTGGTATATACAATCCAGCAGGGCAACTGGCGCAGTCCGTTTGGCTGGCTCAGGTAGCTGAAACTGCCGCCCACCTCGTCTCCGGGCTGTTCCTCCATCAGCGAGAAATCCACACTGCGCTTGTCGATGCGCACAGGCGTACCCGTCTTCATGCGTCCGGCCCGTATGCCTGTCCGTGTGATGCTCTCGGTCAGTTCCAGCGAGGCCGGTTCCGCGCAGCGTCCGCCCTGCAACTTTGTCCGCCCAATGTGCATCAGCCCATTCAGGAAGGTTCCCGCCGTGATAATCACGCAGTTGGCTTCAAAAACCGTGTCGGTGTAGGTGCGTACCCCCACCACTCGAAGGCCGTCAGCCGATTTTTCAGCCGATTTTCCGCTGTCAAGATTATTGCTTTCTTCGGAATCGCTTTCGTGGTGGTTGTCAGCCGATTCATAAATCAGCTCTCTCACCTGATCCTGCCAAATATGCAGGTTTTCGGTGTGGTCAAGCACCGTCCGCCACGTCCAGATGAATTTTTCGCGGTCACACTGTGCCCGTGGACTCCACATGGCAGGCCCCTTCGAGCGGTTCAGCATCCGAAACTGAATCGAGGCCCGGTCGGTGACCACCCCCATCTGTCCGCCCAGTGCGTCAATCTCACGCACAATCTGTCCCTTGGCAATGCCGCCAACGGCAGGATTGCACGACATCTGTGCAATCTTGTTCATGTCCATCGTGATGAGACAGGTCTTTGCACCCAGGTTGGCCGCAGCCGCAGCCGCTTCGCACCCCGCATGACCCGCACCCACCACCACAACGTCGTAATGGAATTTCATGTAAACAATTTGAGTGTTTGGCTGCAAAGATACGACTAAGCCCGCACAAAAGCAAAGAAATTTTTAATTTTTGTCAAACGCACCAGCCTTTCACCGCTGCAACACAGCCCTTCCGCCGCTGCGACGTAGGCTTTTCGTCTCATTCGTGTAGGCAATCCGCAGGCTTTGATTGCCTACGCGAGCGCGACGCATTGCCTACGTCGCCGTGCACCATTGTGTATCCCCCTCCCTACAACCCCTTATATTGTAGCCGAATAAATGTTGCCCAGCCCCTCGACAATGCAAAACCGATTTCAGACAGTGCCCAATCCGCCACCCCGCGAATCCCGATTTAAATATTTTTTACCTGTTTTCCTTGCACCATTGCGTTCTTTTGCGTACATTTGCAGCCAGATGCATGGTTAGCATCATATAGATATATGGCTACAATAAAAGTAAGTGATAAGTGGATGGGGCTTGAACTGTCCGTGTTTTTGTTTAAAGACGGTGAGGTGTTCAATGCCTATTGTCCCGAACTCGACCTTGTTGGTTGTGATTATACATCCGAAGGGGCACGGAAGTCTTTCGATGTAGCACTTTCCGACTATTTGGAATATACGCTGGAGAAGGGCACATTGGAGCAGGATTTGCTTGAACATGGCTGGCGAAAGACGAAGTCCGGCGATGTGACAAAACCATCCGCTTCTACGATGCTGCGCCGTAGTCGCCAATTTCGTTCTGTGCTTGGCATGAGCGAGTTTAGCAAGTATTCAGTGCCCATAAAAATATGAACAGGCAGAAGTTGCCAAATATACCTCTGTCTGACTTTCGGCGTTTTTTATTCGACATGGGTTGTTCCCGTGTGGCGCAGGGAACGAAGGGGCGTGGTGGACATGAAAAATGGGTACGCGACGATTTATTGCGCCCCATCACTCTGCAAACACATGTTGACCCAGTTTCCGAGTTGGTTGTACGCAACACACTGGCAACGCTCGGCATGACGAAGAAGCAGTTTTTTGACTATTATTATAAATAACGGCATAACAATGTCTTTCTGGCAAAGCAACAAACCAACAGTTACTTTGCCATTTTTGTTTGCCCGACATGGGCATAATCTAACGGGTGTAAGTCCCGAACGCGGCCTAATAGTAGCAAGCGCACAGCCAAAGACAAGGGTGTCCATCGCGAGGTGGAATCTGAAGGAAGTCGGCGGCAAAGCACTGGCCTGACGAACAGAAACTTGATATTAAGGCATATGCCCGTGGGTAAGGTTGCAAGAGAAGTCAAAGCCCTAAAGACAACGAGACGCATGCCTTCGGAGGTGTCAAAGCATGGAACCGCCGTATGCGGAACCGCTTGTACGGTGGTGTGGGAGGACGCATGGGGAACTAATCCCCATGCTCCTACCCAATGTAATTTGGAATATAAAGACGACATCAAAGTTTTGTTTACTTACTTATATTTATGGATTTTGTTGATTTAAAAGTATATTGTTTTAGCCACAAAATAGAATTTTGTTGTTTGAAGATTTGGCGTGTCGAAAAAATGCGCTTATCTTTGCAGCGGAAAAGTGTTTTTTGCTGAATACACATTCCGTGTAAAATCGTTTTCTCTGAAGAACACTTTTTGCCTAATAGTGTTCTTCGGAGAGAACACATAATATAAATGTCAGAAGATATGGATCTGTTATTTGTACGCTGTTTACTCAGATTGCAGGACAGGCCAATGCATACGTGGCTGCTGACGGCATAGAGTCGGCCTCTCTCGGAAAGATTCCTCTTTGGGCATTTGGATTCTTATATTAGTGAATGTTGGGAGCTTGCTTTCAGCATCTTTTTTCAATAATTTGTTTGCGTATGATGAAGATGAAAGAAATACATAGTTGTCCGCAGTTGATAGAGTTTGTGCAGGAGGTTGGGTTTTTGCCGCTGCTGAACAGTGGCATTGCTGGATTTTCGGCTGAGGAACTGGTGGACGAGGATTGTCGTTATGTGGTGTTTCCTGATGGCGGCTGGGATTGGCCTTTGTGGAAGTGGAAGGGACCCGTGGTGACGGAGGGGAACTGTGTGTATGGGAAGTTCTTTGCAGGAAAGGCTGGGTTCGTCAGTCGGGCTTGGTGGCCAGACTTCTGTAACTATCGCCGCAGTGTTCATCCGGTGCCAGAAGTGGGTACGATTGAAGATGCCGTCTTGACGACGCTCCGTGAGCAGGGCAGCATGATTACACGCGAACTCCGTGCGGCTTGTGGCTTTACGGGACCGAAGATGCGTGGCAAGTTTGATGCCTATGTTTCTCGGCTTCAGTTGGGGTGCCATATCGTGACAGAGGATTTTGTGTATCCTCGCGACCGACATAACCGTGAATATGGCTGGGGCTGGTCGTTGCTCACTACGCCCGAACAGCTGTACGGCAAGGAGGCTTGTCATTGTGCGTGCAGTCCAGAAGAGTCGCATGAACGTCTGCTGGTTCATTTCAGAAAGATGCTGCCCGATGTGACGGAGCGGCAGATACTGAAACTGGTGGGCTGAAGAAACGGCGGTGGCTCAGGTGTTTGCTTTCTGGCCGCTATGTTTACCGCTTTTTCAGGTGTTTGCCTGTTTGGAAAAGTTCAAAAACTACGAGCTTGCTCGCTTGAACATCTTTAAAAAAGTAAGAAACGAGTGAAGAAATTTGGCTTTTCGCTCACTTAGTCGTAACTTTGCCGACAAAACACATATTTAATGATGACAGCACTACAGTTGAATGCGGAGATTTACCGCACGATGGCCGTAATAGCCGATGACGAAACACTGTTGAGCAGTGCTTTGAAGTCCTTGAAACGTCTGGCTGCAAAGAAGAAGGATGAGACCCTGATGACGAAGCAGGAGTTTTTCGACAATGTGGAGGAAGCCGAAAGGCAGATTGCCTGTGGCGAGAGTGTGACTTTTACCAATCTGGATGATATGAACCAGTGGCTTAATTCTCTTTGACGATGTACGCTATTACTTATGCGCCTAAAGCCAAGGATGGATTGGCTAAGCTGAAGAGAAGTGAACCAGCCAGTTTTAAGAAGGCTGTCAAGTTGCTGAATGAGATAGCGATTCATCCTCAGAGTGGGACTGGACATCCTGAGCCATTGAAGGGCAAGCCAGAAAATCGTTGGCCTCGACAGATAACGAAGAAGCATCGTTTGGTTTATCGAATTTTCGAGAAAGAAGTTCATGTTGACATTCTTTCCGCTTATGGCCATTATGACGACAAGTAACTCTATGCAGCGTTCCGACTTTGAAATCATGGCCCCCGTGGGGTCGCGTGAGAGTTTGGCGGCAGCTATCAAGGCTGGTGCCAATTCGGTGTATTTTGGCATTGGGAAGCTGAATATGCGCTCGCACAGTGCCAATGCGTTTACGATTGAAGACCTGAAGGAGATTGCCCAGATTTGCCATGCGTATGGGCTAAAGTCGTACTTGACGGTGAACACCATCATCTATGGCGAGGACATCGAGACGATGCACGAAATTGTTGATGCGGCCAAAGAAGCGGAGATAAGTGCCGTGATTGCCAGTGATGTGGCGGTGATGACCTATTGCCGCACGGTAGGGCAGGAGGTGCACTTGAGCACGCAGCTTAATATTAGTAATGTGGAGGCTCTGAAGTTCTACGCTCAATTTGCCGACGTGGTGGTGCTGGCTCGTGAACTCAACATGTGGCAGGTGCGTGACATCTACGAAGAGATTGTGCGTCAGCATATCTGTGGGCCGAGCGGGGAGCTGATTCGGATAGAAATGTTCTGTCATGGTGCATTGTGCATGGCCATTAGTGGCAAGTGCTACCTGAGTCTGCAGAATGCAGGACGGAGTGCCAATCGTGGTGAGTGTGTGCAGATATGCCGCCGTGCATACGAAGTGAAAGACATAGAGACTGGCACGGAGTTGGCCGTAGATAACAAATACATCATGTCGCCCAAGGACTTGAAGACGATTCGTTTCATTGACATTATGATGAATGCGGGTGTGCGTGTGTTCAAGATTGAGGGCAGGGCTCGTGGCCCAGAGTATGTCTATACGGTTGTGAAGGCATACGACGAAGCCATCAATGCAGTCTGCAACGGTACGTTTGCTTCAGCCGACAAGGATGCCTGGGACAGGCAGCTCAGCACGGTGTTCAATCGTGGTTTCTGGGATGGCTATTACCAGGGGCAACGGCTGGGCGAGTGGTGCGACGTGTATGGCTCGAAGGCTACTGAAAAGAAGGTCTATTGTGCCAAGTGCACCAAGTATTTTGCTAAGATTGGTGTGGCAGAGTTTCTGGTGGAAAACGGCGAAATCAAACAGACAGACAAAATGCTCGTCACGGGGCCTACGACGGGTGCGCTCATCCAGATGGTGGGCGAGCTCCGTGTGGACGACCTGCACGATTCGCACAAGAGTTTCCCCGTGGAGAAAGCTGTGAAGGGCGACATTATCAGCATCAAGGTAGATGACCGTGTCCGCCTGAACGACCGCCTCTATGTGTTGGTGAACGATGAAAGCTTGCGGTTGACTCAGAAGTAAGTACCCCCTCTAAAAAAATCAAGATGACATGAAAACACGACGAATCAGGCTATTTCTCTTTTTGCTGATGCTTCACGCTTCCTTCTTCACGCTTCCTTCTTCTGCTCAGCAGACGGACGAAGAGTTGAAGACCCTCATGGCCTACATGAAGCGAGCCATGTTGTTCAACAAGACAATGCCGCAGGAGAAGGTGTACCTGCATTTCGACAACACAGGCTATTTCATGGGCGAAAGTATTTGGTTCAAGGCATACGTAGTTCGGGCTGACAATGCGGCTCCCACTGACATGAGCCGTGTGTTGTATGTGGAGCTGGTGAATCCGTCGGGCGATGTGGTGGAGACACGCAAATTGCCTGTGACCAATGGCATTGCATACGGCGACATCAAGCTTGACAGTATTTACGGCACGGGTTTCTACGAGGTGCGTGCCTATACACGTTATATGACGAACTGGGGCAACGGCGGTATCTTCTCGCGTGTGTTTCCTATCTTTAAAGCTCCCAAGACAGACGGTGATTACTCCCAGATGGTTATGGACGACTATGGTTACAAGAAGCGATTGCCCAATCTGCGTGATACATCTGCCGACGAGTCGGACACGGATGGTCGACTGCGTATCCGTTTCTACCCAGAGGGTGGACGGCTGGTGAAAGGTGTGCCTTGCAGGGTGGCTTTTTATGCCACGGACAAATCTGGGCAGTACATCAGTGCGGGTGGTGCGTTGTTGAATCAAGACAAGGACGTGCTGGATGCCGTCAATACCACTCGTGAGGGTAGGGGACTGTTCCGCTTCACCCCGGATGGCACAACCCATTACCTGCGGTTGGCCGATAGCAAAGGCCGTCAGCATGACTTCCGATTGCCCGATGCCGAAGAGGAAGGTGTTTCGTTGCAGCTGAACACGCTGGACGATGCAGACCTCTCAGCTTTGATTTACTGCACACCTGGCATTCAGGGGCGTCTTTTGGGCTACACCATCATGCACAATGGTCGCACCTTACGGGCTGACACCATCCATGCCGATGCTGCCCAGCTGTTGACTTTCGACCGTGCCAAGATGCCTGCAGGAGTGAATCAGTTGACGGTTTTCACCAGCGACGGGCAGATTCAGTGTGAACGCCTCTTCTTCATCTGTCCGCCATCGAATGATGCTGACACTATTCGCATTACTACACCTGTGGCTTTCCCGAAACCTTGCGGCAAGATTGTGCTCAACATACAGGCTCAGCCCAAGGCTCAGCTTTCGCTTTCGGCTATGGATGCAGCCACAATGGTGAATGGAGCAGAAGGCAATGCGCAGACATATATGTTGCTTTCCAGTGAACTGAAAGGCTATATTTCCGACCCTGGTTACTACTTTGAGGCAGACGACCGTCAACACCGCATGGATGCAGACTTGCTCATGATGGTGCAGGGCTGGCGGCGTTATGACTGGGCTGTGATGGCAGGGCTGAAGCAGAACGAAAGCAACCAGTCAGCGACGAAGACTTCCTTCTTGCCGACGGCGTTGGACGGTTTCAATCAGCCCATCGAGGATAAGCTCTACATCTATGGCCAGCTGAAACAGAAGAAGAAAAAGAACACTGTGGATAATGTCTGGCTGGAAGTCCATCTATACAACAAGCAGGGTTACCACTTTAAGGGACAAGCCAAGACCGACAGCTTGGGCTTCTATGCTTTCTCTATGCCCGATGTTTCGGGCGAATACCAGATGCTCATCAATACTGGTGTGGCAGATAAAGACGGCTACTGGAAGGATGTGGACTATTATGTAGGTATCGACCGCCATTTTTCACCACTCCGTCGTTTGCTTTCTCCTGGGGAGACCACGGCTTTGGCTCTACTCAAACCCAATTTGTTCCACGACGAAAAGTCAAAAAAGGCAGCGGCTGAGGACAAGGAATATATTCCCATCAACAAGAAAGAACACGTCTTGCCCACAGTGGTGGTGAAAGCCAAACGGAAAAGCCTTTTTGAAAATGCCCGTGCAGCATGGGCCTCAGAAAAAGAAGGACAGCACTATGCCTCCATCTATTACAATGCCGACGAGGATGCCGACCGCTATGCCGACCAAGGGCTGGAACTGCCTACTGTTTACGAATGGCTGGCCATGCGCAACCCCTTCTTTGGCGGCACCAACATGCTCGGCACGCTTGATGCCATGGAAGTCCCGACAGCCACCAATGAAACGGTTTTCGAGGATGGAGGTGCAGGAGACATGGAAGATTTAAGTGACGCTGGGGCTACGGAGCAGACTGGCGAAATGGAAAAGGACGCAGCAGACAGCAACGAAAACTTCCAATCCACAGCTACAACTCCCCGCATTTTCCGTGACGGATTAGGCTACAAGAATCGTCCCATCGTTTGGATGCTTGATAACGACTATGCTGCCATCTCCCGACTGACACGCAGGATAGAAATAGGCGACCCGTTCAAATGGAGAGTAGAACGTCCCACCAACCAAGACCTGCCCATCTTCCTCGACGAAATCAAGAGTGTCTATATCAGCGAAAATCCTCATTCCTACCAGAACGCACTCTTCTGTCCCGACCTTCTTGGTGCAAACCCCGTCACGGTGTTTCTCTACACACACATCACCTTTCCTGTTCCCTCCAAAGGTATGCGTTCTACCCACTTTCAGGGTTACAACAATCCGTCCACATTCCAAATGGAAGACTACAGCGTGCTGCCTCCCGTTGAGGACTTCCGTCGCACCATCTTTTGGGCTCCCGACATCTACACCGATGCAGAAGGCAAAGCCCAGGTGGAGTTCTGGAACAACTCTTCGTGCAAGGAAATGCACATCTCTTGTGAAGGTATGACGGGCGACGGACACGTCTTGTTTAATGAATAAATACAAATCATCAAATAGTCAAAACATTATGAAACTTCGTTTAATCATTCTCAACTTCTTAGAGTTCGCCGTATGGGGAGCCTATCTCACCTCCATGGGAACCTATCTGGCCAGCGTAGGCTTAGCCCAAAACATCGGCTGGTTCTATTCTGTGCAGGGCATTGTGAGCATCTTCATGCCCGCCCTGATGGGTATTGTGGCCGACCGCTGGATAGAAGGGCAGAAGGTGTTGAGCCTTTGCCATGCGTTGGCAGGATTGTTTATGATTGGTGCTTCGGCATACGCCTATCAGTCGGGCGATGCCGTGTCCTTTGTGCCGCTGTTTTCGCTCTACACGCTCTCGGTAGCCTTCTTCATGCCCACCATCGCGCTGGGCTACTCCGTGGCATACGCAGCCTTGGAGGGTGCTGGCATGGACAGCGTGAAAGATTTTCCTCCCATCCGTGTGTGGGGCACAGTTGGCTTCATCGTGACCATGTGGGTGGTCGATCTCTGCGGACTGCAAGCCACACCAGGGCAGTGGATGGTTAGCGGCGCACTCAGCATCATCATGGCAGCCTACTCGCTGACAATGCCTCGGATGCGCATTAAGCAAGGCGAGACAAAGAAGTCTCTGGCCGAAGCCCTCGGACTGAACGCTTTCAAGCTCTTCCTCAATCCCCGCATGGCCAAGTTCTTCATCTTCGCCATGCTGCTGGGCGTTTGTCTGCAAATCACCAACGGCTTTGCCAACCCCTTCATCACCAGTTTTGGTGCCATAAAGGAATACCAGAACACCTTTGGTGTGCAACATGCCAACATACTCATTTCTCTTTCACAGATGAGCGAAACACTCTGCATCCTGCTCATACCTTTCTTCCTCTCTCGTTTTGGCATCAAGCGAGTGGTGCTTATTGCCCTGTTAGCTTGGGTGCTGCGCTTTGCCTTCTTCGGCATGGGCAACCCAGGCAGTGGCGTGTGGCTGTTTGTCCTCTCGATGATAGTCTATGGCGTGGCATTCGACTTCTTCAACATCTCTGGCTCGCTGTTTGTCAACCAAGAAACCGACGACACCATCCGTTCCAGTGCTCAGGGTCTCTTCATGATGATGACCAATGGCTTGGGCGCATTCATCGGCACCGTTGTGGCTCAGCAAGTCATCAATCATTATGTCTTCTTTCCTCAGGCCGCAGGAGCCACAGGCCCCGAAGTCGTAGCAGGCTGGCAAACCTGCTGGTACATCTTTGCCGCATACGCCCTTGTTGTCGCCATCGCCTTTGCCATTCTTTTTGACTATAAATACGTGAAGGAATAATGGCAGAAGATTTCAACATCAGAGAACAGCGGAACAAGACCGACAAGGACTTTGAGCAAGCCCTGCGTCCGCTCCGATTCGAAGACTTTGCCGGGCAGCAGAAGGTGGTGGAAAACCTCAAAATCTTTGTCGAAGCAGCCAAGTACCGTGGCGAACCCCTCGACCACACACTCCTGCATGGCCCTCCTGGACTGGGCAAAACCACGCTCTCCAACATCATAGCCAACGAACTGGGTGTAGGATTCAAGGTGACCAGCGGCCCCGTGCTCGACAAGCCTGGCGATTTGGCTGGCATCCTGACATCGCTCGAAGAGAACGACGTGCTTTTCATCGACGAAATCCACCGCCTTTCCCCCGTTGTGGAAGAGTACCTCTACAGTGCCATGGAAGACTACCGCATTGACATCATGATTGACAAAGGCCCCTCGGCACGTTCCATCCAGATAGACCTCAGCCCCTTCACACTGGTGGGAGCCACCACACGCAGCGGACTGCTCACAGCCCCCCTCCGAGCACGTTTTGGCATCAACATGCACCTGGAGTATTACGATGCCGACACCCTGCGGGGCATTGTCCTCCGTTCAGCCCATCTGCTCGGCGTACCCTGCGACTTCGATGCAGCAGCCGAGATAGCATCCCGTTCCCGTGGCACACCCCGCATTGCCAATGCCCTCTTGCGCCGTGTACGCGACTTTGCCCAAGTGCGGGGCAACGGCACCATCAATCTGGCCATTGCCCATGTAGCACTGGAGGCGCTCAACATCGACAAATTTGGCTTGGACGAAATAGATAACAAACTCCTGCTGACCATCATCGACAAATTCAAGGGAGGCCCCGTAGGTATCGGAACCATTGCCACAGCCATTGGCGAAGACCCAGGCACCGTGGAGGAAGTCTATGAACCCTTCCTCATCAAAGAAGGCTTCATCAAGCGGACACCCCGTGGACGAGAAGTGACAGAACTTGCCTACCAACACTTAGGGCGCAGTCCATACGTCAATCCCAACGACGCAATGCCCAACCTCTTTAGTTAATTTTAACAGGTTTTGCGCTCGAACTTCTGCTAACAGCCGCTTCAGAACGGCTAAAAAGCGAATAAAATGAAAGTTTTCACCTTATTTATTAGGGTGAGAACTTTTTTTTTTCATACCTTTGCGCCCAAATTTGTAAAAAAGTATCAATGCAAGATGCAGAAAAACTTAGTAATCGTTGAGTCTCCAGCCAAGGCAAAGACGCTGGAGAAATTTCTTGGGAAAGACTACAAGGTAATGTCCAGCTACGGACATATACGCGACTTGAAGAAAAAGGAGATGAGTGTGGACCTCTCCAATTTTTCACCCGAATACGAGATACCTTCCGACAAGCACAAAGTCGTAGAAGGCTTGAAGCAAAACGCCAAAGAAGCCGAAACCGTATGGTTGGCATCCGATGAAGACCGCGAAGGAGAAGCCATCTCATGGCACCTCAGTCAGGTGCTGGGGCTTGACTCAGCCGTGGCAAAACGCATCGTGTTCCACGAAATCACAAAAACCGCCATTCTGGAAGCTATCAAGCATCCGCGCACCATCGACATGGGCTTGGTCAACGCACAGCAGGCACGCCGTGTGCTCGACCGCATCGTAGGATTCAAACTCTCGCCCGTGCTCTGGAAAAAGCTGAAGCCCAGCCTTTCAGCAGGTCGCGTGCAGTCCGTCGCAGTCCGCCTCATCGTCGAGCGTGAACGCGAAATCGAAAACTTCCAGAGCGAAAGCAGCTTCCGTGTAGGCGCAGTATTTACCATCGACGGACAGCACATCAGGGCTACCCTGAACCACACGTTCAAGACCGAAGCCGAGGCTGAAAACTTTCTGGAGTCCTGTGTGGACAACGAATTTACCGTCATCGACATCGAGAAGAAACCCGTCAGGAAAATGCCAGCTCCTCCCTTCACCACCTCCACCCTTCAGCAGGAAGCAGCCCGCAAACTCGGCTTCACCGTGGCCCAGACCATGATGGTAGCCCAGCACCTCTACGAAAACGGATTCATCACCTATATGCGAACCGACTCCGTAAACCTCTCCAGCCTCTGCATCAACACAACCAAGGACGAAATCATCCAGGGACTGGGTGCCAACTACAGCCACCCACGCCAGTTCCACACCAGCAGCAAAGGCGCACAAGAAGCACACGAAGCCATCCGTCCCACCTACATCAACCAGCACGAAATCGAAGGCACCCAGCAGGAACGCCGTCTTTACGACCTGATATGGAAACGAACCATCGCTTGCCAGATGGCCGAAGCCGAAGCCGAAAAGACAACGCTCACCATCGCCTCCGATGCCGACCCCGAACTCTATTTCACGGCTACGGGCGAAGTCATCACCTTCGACGGATTCCTCAGAGTCTATAAAGAAAGCTTCGACGACGACACCCCGCAGGAAGACCCCGACGAAGCCATCCTTCCCCCAGTCAAAAAGGGCGATGTGCTCACCACCGAAGAAATCACCGCCACAGAGCGATTCACCCAGCACCCCCTGCGATACACCGAGGCCAGCCTCGTCAAGAAACTCGAAGAACTCGGCATTGGCCGCCCTTCCACCTACGCCCCTACCATCTCCACCATTCAGCAGCGTGAATACGTGGAAAAAGGCGACAAGCCAGGCGAAGAAAAAACTTACGCTATCCTCACATTGCAGGGCGACGAAATCACCTACACCCACAAGACAGAAACCTTCGGCAAAGAAAAAGGCAAACTCCTGCCCACCGACATCGGCACCGTCGTCAACGACTTCCTCGTCAGCCACTTTGCCGACATCATCGACTACAACTTCACAGCCCGCGTAGAAAAAGACTTCGACGAAATAGCCGAAGGCAAAGAAGACTGGCAACAGATGATGGCCGACTTCTACCACCACTTTGAGCCGATGGTAGAAGAAACCATGCAGCAACACACCGCCCACAAAGTAGGAGAACGCATCCTGGGCACCGACCCCAACACAGGCCAGACCGTCAGCGTAAAGATAGGACGCTTTGGTCCCGTTGTCCAAATCGGAACCACCAGCGAAGTAGAAAAACCCCGCTTCGCCCAGCTGAAGAAAGGCCAGTCCATGCAGACCATCACGCTTGACGAAGCCCTCCAGCTCTTCAAGCTGCCACGCACCCTTGGACAGTACGAAGGCTCAGACATCGTCATCGGCATGGGCCGCTACGGAGCCTACATCTTGCACAACAAGCAATACACATCCATCCCCAAAACCATGGACCCCCTCTTCCTCAGCCATGCCGAAGCCATCCAGCTCATCGAGGAAAAACGCCAGTCCGAAAAGTCCAACCATCTGAAAACCTTCGAGCAAGACACCGAACTCGAAATTATGAACGGACGTTACGGACCCTACCTGAAGTACCACGGCAACAACTACAAATTGCCACGTTCCATCAAGGAACCCGCCGCCCTCACCTACGAGCAGTGCATGGAAATCATAGACAAGAATAAGAAATGACCCGCATCATCCTCCTTGGCTACATGGGGGCAGGCAAGACCACCATCGGCAAAGTGCTTGCTCGCGAAATGAAGCTTGACTTCTACGACCTCGATTGGTACATAGAAGACCGTTTCCACAAGAAGATACCAGACATCTTCGCCGACAGCGGCGAAACGGGTTTCCGTGAGATTGAGCGCAAGATGCTCCACGAAGTTGCCGAGTTTGAAAACGTCATCATCAGCTGTGGCGGCGGCACACCGTGCTACTTCGACAACATGGACTACATGAACCAGCAGGGCGAGACATTCTTTCTCAACGCCCCTCCTTCGGTCCTGAAGGAGCATCTGCTCATGGGCAAGACCGTGCGTCCGCTCATCCAGGGCAAGTCGCACGACGAGCTGGAGCAGTTTGTCAGTGAGAACCTGCAAACACGTCTCCCCTTCTACACACAGGCCAAACACACCATCGACATCGAAGTCATCCACACCAAGGAACAAATACTCAACTACGTAAATATCATTAAGAACGAATTAAATCCGAAATCATAAATCCGAATTACGAAATCCGAAAGCCCATCCAGATGATTTCGTAACTCGTATGTCGTATTTCGTAATTATATATTATGAGAAAATGGCGCATTGAAGACTCCAACGAACTTTACGGCATCAACGGTTGGGGCATCAACTACTTCCACATCAACGAAAAAGGCAACGTAGCCGTCACACCCAAGAAAGACGGAGTAGAAGTTGACCTGAAAGAAGTCATGGACGAACTCGCTCTGCGCGATGTTTCGGCCCCCGTGCTCGTCCGTTTCCCCGACATCATCGACAACCGCATCGAGAAAACCTCCATCTGCTTCGACAAGGCGGCTAAGGAATACGGCTACACAGCCCAGAACTTCGTCATCTACCCCATCAAGGTAAACCAGATTTCGCCCGTTGTCGAGGAAGTCATCAAGCACGGCAAGAAGTTCAACCTCGGACTCGAAGCTGGCTCCAAGCCCGAACTCCATGCCGTCCTCGCCGTCAACATGGACAGCGACTCGCTCATTGTCTGCAACGGCTACAAGGACCAAGACTACATCGAGCTCGCACTCCTCGCACAGAAGATGGGCAAGCGCATCTACATCGTAGTCGAAAAATTCAACGAACTGGAAATCATCACCCGCACAGCCAAGAAACTCGGTGTGCGTCCCAACATGGGTATCCGCATCAAGCTCGCCGCATCGGGAGCCGGCAAATGGGAAGAAAGCGGCGGCGATGCCAGCAAATTCGGCCTCACCTCTGGCGAACTGCTCACAGCCCTCAAGTACATCGAAGAAAACGACATGCGCGACTGCCTCAAGCTCATCCACTTCCACATCGGCAGCCAAATCACCAAGATACGTCGCATACAGAACGCCCTGCGCGAAGCCAGCATGTTCTACGTACAACTCCACAAGATGGGCTTCGGTGTCGAGTTTGTTGACTGCGGCGGCGGACTCGGAGTCGATTATGACGGCTCTCGCTCCAGCAACTCCGAAAGCTCCGTCAACTACACCATACAGGAATACGTCAACAACTGCGTCTATACCTTTGTCGAAGCAGCCAACAGCAACGACATCCCCCAGCCCAACATCATCACCGAAGGCGGACGCTCCCTTGCAGCCCACCACAGTGTCCTCATCATGGAGGTGCTCGAAACCACCGAAGTGCCCGCCATGCCCGACGAGTTTGAGGTGAGCCAGGACGACCACGAACTGGCCAAAGACCTCTACGACATCTGGTGCAACCTCAACGTGCGCAACATGCTGGAGAACTGGCACGATGCCCAGCAGATACGCGAAGAAGCCCTCGACCTCTTTGCCCACGGCATACTCGACCTCCGCACCCGTGCCGAGATTGAGCGCATGTATTGGGCCGTGGCACGCGAGACAAACACACTGGCCCACACCATGAAGCACGTGCCCGAAGAGCTGCATTCGCTCGACAAGATTCTGGCCGACAAATACTTCTGCAACTTCTCCCTCTTCCACTCCCTGCCCGACAGCTGGGCCATCGACCAGATATTCCCCATTATGCCCATCCAGCGGCTCACCGAGAAGCCCGACCGCAACGCCACCCTGCAAGACATCACTTGTGACAGCGACGGCAAAATTGCCAACTTCGTCACCGAGAACGGCGTGAGCCACTTCATCCCTGTCCACTCGCTCGACAAGAAGAAAGGCTCCTACTACATCGGAGTATTCCTTGTCGGTGCCTATCAGGAAATCCTGGGCGATATGCACAACCTCTTTGGCGACACCAACGCTGTCCACGTCACCACCGACAAGGACGGCTACCACATCAAGAACATCATTGATGGCGAAACCGTGGCCGACGTGCTCAGCTACGTGCAGTACGAACCCAAAAAACTTGTGCGCAGCCTCGAAATCTGGGCCAAGCAAGCCATCAAGGAAGGCAAAATCACGCTGGACGAAGGTAAGGAGTTCCTCGACACCTACCGCAGCGGACTCTACGGCTACACCTATTTGGAATAGAATGGGTGAAGCTGCTCTCTACATGAAAATCACAGGTTTGGGCATTACGAAAAATTTCGTAACGAAAAAAATCGTACTATGAGCAATCCCTTTAAGTTTGGCACCGTTGTGGATGGTGCATTCTTTACAGACAGGATAGCGGAATTGCAATATGTCAAGCAGATTCTGCAAAGTGAAAATCATCTTGTTCTGATAAGCCCACGACGGTTTGGCAAGTCAAGTTTGATAAATAAGGCGTTGGAGCAGATAGAGCGTCGCCACATTGTCATCAACATGCAAAGTGTTACCAGTGTGCAGCATTTTGCCCATAAACTGATGAATGCTTTGTTCAGAGTGTACCCTATGGAACGACTGAAACATCTGATGACGCATTTCCGAATAGTGCCAACCATCTCTACCAACCCCATGACGGATACGGTCGATGTGTCTTTCAGTCCCATCGTCAATAATACGGAAATCATCTTGGAGGATGCCATGAACCTGTTGGAGAAAGTGAGCACAGAGGAACACCGTCTCATTGTTGTCCTCGATGAATTCCAAGAGGTAGTGACCCTTGCAAAAGGATTCGACCGTCAGTTGCGCTCAATCATGCAGATGCAGAAAAATATCAACTATGTGTTTTTGGGCAGTCAAGAGTCGATGATGGAGAATATTTTTGAAAAGAAGAAGTCACCCTTCTACCACTTTGGACAAATGATGCGTCTGAACAAAATACCACGTGAAGATTTCAGGCAGTACATTGCTGAACGTTTAGACGAAATGCTTGCCGATAGCATCCTTGATTTTACCAATTGCCACCCCTATTATACGCAGCAAATAGCCTATCAAGTTTGGGATTTGGTTCATTATGAGCAAGAAAAGGATGACATTGTGGAGAAGGCCATCGACCGCATTGTCATGCTTCACGACCTTGATTTTGAGCGACTGTGGTTGAATTTCAATAAGTCAGACCGTAGGGTCTTGCAAGATTTGTGTCTGTTCTCCCAGCCAGCTTTGGGCGCAGACCGTAGCATTCCAGCCAGTACAACCTATAGTATTCTGAAAAAATTGATGCAACAAGGATACGTTATTAAGACGGAACATTATGAGATAGAAGACCCCTTTTTCCGTCGGTGGGTAAATCGATTTTCACATCGTTAAATGGCACAAGCGCAACCCTGCGCTGTTGTGCTGTTATCCCTGTTTTGTTTCAAATCCTTGTGGATGAGGACTCTGTTAAGAGTTCTTGCAGCCGAGTAAGCAATGCGTCGCGCTCGCGTAGGCAATTAACCCCAGCGAATTGCCTATGCGAGCGCGACGCATTGCCTACGCCGCTGCGGGGCAATGGAAATTAAGTGCCTGTAAATACGGCTTTCAGTGCGTCAATTGTAATTTCGGGAGGGTTTTATGACTGAAATTGGTTTCGGAATGCTGCCTTTTTTGTTTTTTTATATAAAAAAGACATAAAAAACTTTCCATTTAACAAAAGTTTTTTGCATCTTTGTGCCCAAATCTTCTGATTTTGTTAACAAGCGGACTTATCATAAGTTTACAATAACTTACTTAACTAATTCATTTATTAATCTTTAATTCTTAAATCACATGAAAAAATCGTTACTTTTCTCCCTCATGCTGGGAGGCGTGTCGATGGGACTTCATGCTCAGTACACCATTTTGCAGGACTTGACATCCAAGCTGCAAAATGCAGACTTTAGTGCTGGCAGTCCTGTGGAGACTACAGTTTACACTTACGATTACAACATGACCGATACAGGTGCAGGTGCTGATGGCGCAGATTTGTTTGGCCAGCAGGCTGTTACTGGTTGGACAGCTGTTAATCTTTCGGACAACATCAAGGTGATGCAGTCTTCAAGCGACCCTGCTCGTACAGACGGTGCCAACGCCCGTGCTGCAGGTATCTTTGCTTACGGAGATGAAGAGACTGGTGAAACAAGTGCGGGTCTTGGAGGAACTTATTATGCTCCAGATGCTGATGCCGAGGAGGGAATCTCTGGCCAGTCGCTGGGTATGGTTGCCGTCTGGGGCGCTGCTGTTAAGTACACGCAGGATGTTACACTTCCTGCTGGTGGCTATATGCTGATTGTCAAGGCTCAGAATACGGCTGGCGCTTCTGAAATGATTCCAAGTTACAATGGATTCGTTGCAGAGAATGGTACAGAATACCTGTCTTCAAAGACTACATGGACTGTAGGTCAGTGGGAAACTGATACTATATTTATTCGCGTAAAGGCAGAAACTTCCGGTAAGATTCAGCTGGGTTACAAGTCTGGCAACTATGGTTCAGGCGGTGCAGCTCACATTTTCATCGACAATGTGAAGCTATATTCTATTGACCCCGCTCCACTGGATCAGATTGAGATTGATGCAGCAAAGGAAGACTTGCTTGCACTCATCGAGGCAGGTGAAGACATGGGAGTTGACGTAACAGCTGCACAGGCTGTTTACGATAACCCAAGTGCAACGCTGGCTCAAGTTCAGTCAGCTATTGAAAAGCAGAAGGAACTGAACGCAGCCGCTCAGACAGACCTGTCAGCGTACTTCATCAAGAACCCTCACTTCACAGAAGATACTCCACTTGCAGAAGACAATGGTATCTGTACGTATGACTATGATATGGTTGACCCGAATGGCTCGAATGGTCGCAAGGTTGATTATTATGGTATGCTGCCTGTAGAAGGTTGGGTTTCCAGCAATCCAGAGCAGAATGCACGTGCTTGCGGTGTGTTCAAGTTGGGTAGCAATTCCTTCTTGGGTGGTGCAGCCTTCCTGCCTCCAACAACTTTGTCTGATGGCTCTACTGAGGGCAATGTGCTTGGATTTGTGGGTGTATGGACAGCAAACTCTCAATACACACAGCATGTAACACTGCCAAAGGGCAAATATACACTTGAAATCTCTTATTACAATGCTGGTGGTACTACTGCTATTGCCAAGAACCTGATGGGCTTCATCGCTGATGATGGAACAGAATATCTTGGCACTACTACAACATTCGCTGTAGGTAAGTGGCTGAAGGAAACCATTAAGTTTGAGTTCACAGAACCCACTTCAGGTGATTTCACCATGGGTTACACTGCTGCTAATGTTGGTTCTGGTGGTATGCCTCACTTCTTCATCGATGGTATCGCTATCTATTTCGTAGGCCAGCTGGAGAATCCTTCACTTCTTGGCCTTGAGTCAACTGTTGAAGTAGCTCAGGGAGCTTTGGATGTTGACTTCTATACAGGACTTCACAAGGAACTGCAAGATGCTGTAGATGCTGCAAATGCTTTGATTGATGCCAACAGCTCTGACGAAGAAGCTAACATCGCTGCAGCTGATGCTATCAATGCCCTCATGCCTGCTGTAAAGGCTAACATCGCTGCATACGAGAAGCTGACAGCCTTTGGTGACGAGGGTGGTGCACTGCCTGAAACGATGGCTAAGTATGAGAACGTAAAGTCACTCTATGCTCGTCTGGAAAAACTGGCTGACGACGTGATGGGTGCTCTTGAAAACTACGACTGGACAACTGCTCAGATTGAAGAGACCATCGCTTCTCTTGACACCATCGTGAAGGAAGAGATTCAGAAGGTTTGGGAAGCTGCTGTTGCATCGGGCGAGGCTCTGGACGAAGACCTCGACATCACTCCGCTCTTCGACCAGATGGCTTACACTTACAGCACCAGCGTTCAGCAGGGTGCCAATGTTCCCGACAAGGAATGGCAGTATGGCGACGCTTCCAACTTCAAGACTCAGTATGGTACTGCTGAAGTTTGGAACCAGAGTCCATTCACTGTGAGCCGCACACTGAAGGATATGCCTGCTGGTAAATATACCATCACAACAAAGGCATTCTTCCGCAATGCTGACAACGCTACTAACTACGATGCATACGTAGAAGGTGCTGAGTCTCAAGCTTCTCTCTTTGCCGGTCATGCCAAGGAGGGTCTGACCAACGTGGCTGCAATTGCTTCAAACGATGCTATTGAAGGATGGACACAGATTGGGGAAACTGGCGTTTATATTCCCAACAACCAGCAGACTGCACACGATGTATTCGAGAACGAGGACTACACAGGTGCTGTTCAGAAGTCTGTTTCTACTGTTCTTGCTGACACGGGTGACCTCACATTCGGTATCACTGCAACAGAAATGCAGTCGGACAGCTGGGTGGTTTGGTACTCTTTCTCTATCGCTTACAATGCAGCAGATGACGACCTTTACGATGAAGAACTCATTGCCCTCGTGGAAGAGGCCAGCACACTGATGGAAACTGGTTGCGGCGATGTGCAGAAGGCTCTCTCTGACCTTGAGGAGGCTATTGGAGCTGGCGAAAGTGCATTGGAAGGCGCAACGGAAGACAAGGTTGAAGCCATCAAGTCGCTCAACGCTGCTATTGATTACGCTTCACAGAGCGAAGGTTTGGTTGAAAAGCTGGTAAACCTGCGTGCTATTTATGAAAGTCAGATTGATTCACTCGAAAACTCAGACATCATTATGGGCTATTTTGATAAGATTGACGAAGGCTATGACAGCAATGAACAAGTACAGGGGTACATCGACGGTATGCCCGCAGCATGGATTGCCAGCGTATTCGACGGCAAAGATCTCTCTGCCGCAACAGAAGAAGCACCTATCGATGTGACTACTGCCATCCTCAACCCCGACTTTGAAACGGGTGACCTCACTGGCTGGACTCGCAACGAGAAGGCTACAGGCGACACAGGCGTGAAGGAAAGTGGTGAAGAGGGTACAACCTACTACATAAGCAACGTTCACGGCATTTACCTGTTCAACACTTGGAACAGCTCTGCTCCAGATGGTGGCTTCTATGTATCTCAGACACTGCCTGGTCTGCCTGCTGGTAAGTACAAGCTGGAGGCTCTCCTTGCTTCTGACCTGGGCAACAAGGTTGCACTGAACGGCACTGAGTTCACGATGGAGAACGAAAAGACTACTGCTGCTGAAGCCAGCGTTGTATTCAACGTATTCGAACCTCAGGATGTAGAAGTGAAGGTGTCCAGCGCAACTTGGTTCAAGACTGACTACTTCCGTCTTTCTTACATTGGTGCAGCCAAAATCTCTGTTCAGGACATTGCAAACCTCATTGACCGTTATCTCGATGGTGACAAAGAAGTCACTGTCCAGACTATCACAGACCTTATTGACCAGTATCTTGCTCAGTAAATCTCCCACGCTTGTTTTTCGATTCATCATCGAAACAAACATAATTTAAAGAAAGCGGCGGCTCCCACACGGGCCGCTGCTTTTTTTCTTTGGAAAATCATTTGTACGTGTTAATTTTATTGTGTACCTTTGCGGCCAAAAAGAAAAGAAATAAGAAGATGAAGGGTCAGGACTTGATGTTATTCGAAAAACTGAAGGCTACAGCTATGCGTGTTGTTCCTCCTGGTGGACACGTGTGGCTTTATGGTTCGAGGGCTCGTGGTGATGAACATGAGGGTTCTGACTGGGACTTGCTGATTCTTCTGGAGAAAGAAAATGTGGAGCATGATGATTTTGGCAAGTTTGCCTATCCGCTTGAAAAAGAGGGTTGGGAATACGATGCAGGAATTACCCCTATAATATATACAAACAAGGAGTGGAAGAGCCGTGCGTTTACTCCTTTCTACAAGCAGGTGGAACGTGATAAAATCTGTATATTATGAGTTTACACAGTGAAGATAGGCAAGCTCTCGTGAAACTATATTGGTCGAAAGTGGAACAAACGCTAAGAGAAGTTGATATTGCTATTGCGGGGAAGGCTTGGAGCATGGCTGCCAACCGCATTTACTATGCCTGTTTCCATGCGGTAACGGCCTTGCTTGTGCATGATGGGCATGAAGTGGGAACACACCTTGGAGCAAAAGTGAATTTTGGCAAATACTATGTAAAGGTGGGGCTTGCAACTCCAGAGCAAGGACGTCTCTTCTCGCAATTAGCTTCGTTGAGGGAGAAAGCGGATTACGATTGCCTGTTTACCGCTCAAGAAGACAATATAATGTTGTATTATCCAGAGGCAAAGGCTTTAATTGAACATATTCATCGGATGCTAAATGAGTAAGAATTTATGGCAAGTTTGAAATCTCTTGCAAAGGACACGGCGATATATGGGCTTTCGTCCATCGTGGGTCGTTTTCTTAATTATCTGCTGGTGCCGCTCTATACTTACACGCTGGAGAGCTGTAGCGACTACGGCATTGTCAACGACCTCTACAGTCAGTCGGCACTGCTGCTGGTGGTCCTCACGTTTGGCATGGAGACGACGTTCTTCCGTTTCATCAACAAGGAAGAGCGTCCGATGGAAGTGTTCAGCACATCCCTGATGATGGTAGGCACCGTCAGCCTCGTCTTCCTCCTGGCCGTCCTCAGTCTGCTGCCTTGGATGGCTGGTGCACTGGGTTATGCCGACCATCCGCAGTACATCGGTATCATGGCGGTGGTCGTGGCGATGGATGCTTTTCAGGCCATCCTCTACAGCTTTCTGCGTTACCAGAAGAAGGCGCTGCGTTTTGCTTCGCTGAAGATGCTGTTCATCCTGCTCAACTGCACACTCAACGTGGTGGCCTACGTCGTTGTGCCGCAGTTCCTGGAAGACTGGCCCATCACGGTGGCCTATACGTTTGCCATCAACCTGGTGTGCACAAGCACCATCATGCTTTGCTTCCTGCCCGAACTGCGGCAGTGTCCCTGGCGTTTCCGCTGGCGTTATTGCAAGCCGATGCTTCGTTACACATGGCCCATGCTGGTGCTGGGCATTGCTGGCATCCTGAATCAGGTGGCTGGGCAGCTGCTCCTGCCCCGTGTGCTGAGTCGTGAAGCGGGGCGCACGGCACTGGGCATCTATGGTGCTTGTGTGAAGATTGCGATGATTATGGCTATGATTACTCAAGCCTTCCGCTATGCCTACGAACCCGTGGTCTTTGCTGGACACAGCGACAAGAACAATCCCCTGCTGCTGGCCAAGACCATGAAGTTCTTCATCGTCTTCACCCTGCTGGCCTTCCTCTGCGTCGTGGGCTACATGGACATCCTGCAGCACATCGTTGAGGCCAAATATCGTGAGGGACTTCGCATCGTGCCCATCGTCATGGTGGCAGAAATCATGATGGGCATCTACTTCAACCTTTCTTTCTGGTACAAGCTGATTGACAAGACTATCTACGGAGCGTGGTTCTCGCTCTGTGGTTGTGCCGTCTTGCTGGCAGTCAATCTGCTGTTCATTCCGAAGTATGGCTACATGGCCTGTGCTTGGGCAGGAGTGGCAGGCTACTCCACCAGCATGTTGCTCAGCTATGCCGTGGGTCAGCAGAAGAATCCGATTCCCTATCCCCTGGGCAGCATTGCGGTGTATGTGTTGCTGGCTGGGCTGCTGTTTCTGCTGATGCAGCATGTGCCAGCCGATTGGCCACTGCTGGCACGTCTGGCCGTCAACTCTCTCTTCATCCTGTTGTATTTAGCACATATTATATATCATGAAAAGATTCTTTACCATCTGCGTCGCCGTTAGCCTGTGGGCAGTGACGGCGTTGGCCGACGAAGGTATGTGGATGATTTCCCACCTCTCGGCTCATACCGACTCCGTGCTGCACAGCATGGGGCTGGAACTTTCGCGTGAACAACTCTACAACACCACGGGTGCGCCCTGCCTGAACAACGCCATCTTGCAATTTGACGGCGGCTGCTCGGCCAGTGTCGTTTCGCCGCTGGGTCTGGTCTTCACCAACCACCATTGCGGCTACGAGGCTATTCAGCAACACTCCTCGCCGAAACACGACTATCTGACCAACGGCTTTGTGGCCAAGAGCTTCAAGAAGGAACTTCCCAACGAAGGCATGTATGTGCTCTTCCATGTAAAGACCATCGACGTGACCGACCGCATCCTCTCTTGTGTGCCCGACACAGCCACCTTCAGCCAGCGCACCGAGGTCATCGACTCTGTCGCCATGGTGCTTACCGACGAGGTGGAGAATGCCGACGAATTTATTCAGGCCGAAGTCAACCCCTTCTTCGGTGGCTCACGCTACTACCTCACCGTGTATCAACGCTACAACGATGTGCGCCTGGTCTATGCCCCGCCATCCTGTCTGGGCAAATACGGAGGCGACACCGACAACTGGATGTGGCCACGGCAGACGTGCGACTTCTCCGTCTTCCGCATCTATGCCACGCCCGACGGAAAGCCAGCCAACTACAGCAAGAAGAACGTGCCGCTCCACACCGACAACTACGTAAAAATCTCCACGCAGGGCTATCACGACGGCTCCTACTGCATGACACTGGGCTACCCTGGCGGCACTGAACGCTACCTCAGCAGCTACGGCATTGAAAGCATGATGCAGAACTACAACGCCGTCATGTATGATGCCCGCACCCAGTTGCTCAATGTCATACAAGCAGCACAGCGCAGCAGCGATGCCCTCCGCATCATGTATGCCACCAAGCAGTCGCACTGCTCCAACTACTGGAAATTCTCCCTCGGTCAGAATCAGGCACTGGAGAACCTCGGTGTCGTCAGCGAAAAACGTGCCCTCGAAGCCAAGCTGCAGTCGTGGATAGCAGCCGACAGCACGGGGCACGCCAAGTACGTGGGTGTCCTCGACTCCCTCCGCACGCTCTATGCCGACTTTGCCGACCGCACCAAGGCCATGACCCTCTGGCAGGAATGCTTCTACAGCTCGTCCGACATCCTCGGCTTCATCTTCCGCAACGTGATGAGCGTCCTCGGCACAGCCCCCCAAGCCTCCTTCCGCGACCGTGTGGCAAAAGCCTACAAGGACATCGACCTGCCCACCGACAAGCAACTCTTCAAAACCATGCTCAGCTACTACCTCGCCCAGTGTCCCGACACAGCCTACCTGCCCAAGCGCACCGTCCAGCAGATAGACTCCATGGGCGGCAGTGTCAGTGCCTTTGTTGATGACCTTTACGCACGTTCCATCTATTCCAAGCCCAAAGCTCTCGCCAAAGTGAAAAACTTCAGCGACACAGCCGATGACCCCATGGTGGAGACAGCCTTCGACCTCTTCTTCATCGCGATGAACAGCGCACGCGACAACCACACCGAAGACTACGAGCGACTGCTGGGCGACGCTATCCGCGAAATGAACCACGACCACGAATACTATCCCGATGCCAACTTCACCCTGCGTCTCAGCTACGGACTCTGCAAACCCATCGACCCCACCCTTCTGGCCCAGGCCAAAGCCAAGCAGAAAGGCCAGAACGGCATGTTGCAGCAGACAAGCCTCGACGCAGCCTCGCTGGTGGCAGAGAGCGACCAGCTCTACACCACACCAGCCTCCTTCCTCAACAAACACGACAAGAACCCCACAGAACGAGACTTCGCCGTCATTCCACCCGTTTTGCAATGGATGCGCAGCGGCCACCACTCCCAGCGATACCTCGACCCCGCCACAGGCCAGCTGCCCCTCTGCTTCCTCACCACCAACGACATCACAGGCGGCAACTCCGGTTCAGGCATGTACGATGGCAAAGGCCGTCTCATCGGACTCGCCTTCGACGGCAACTGGGAAGCCATGTCGGGCGACATCAAGTTTGACGACAACCTCCAGCGATGCATCGGCGTGGACATCCGCTGGGTACTCTCCGTCATCGACGACTACAGCCACGCCTCCCGTCTCATCGAAGAACTAACTATTGAATGAGGAATTAGGAATTAGGAATTAGGAATGGTTACTGTGCTTTTCAGTATCAACTCCTAATTCCTCATTCCTAATTCCTCATTCTTCAAAACCTAAAAACCGCAAAAAACCTATGAAACACCTCCTCCTCACCGCCTTGGCAGCCATGGCACTTCCGTTGCTGTCACAAGCAGGGACAAAGACGACCTACCACGTCAACGTCACCCGCGATGCCGCACGCGACACAGAGACACCCTCCGTCGTGCGAGCTTCCGTCAATGCACTTGCTGAAGCCTTCAACCGCTCGTCGGAAGAAGCCTTTGCCAAAGGACTCGCCGCTGGCACCATCAAGTTTGTAGCCAAGCAAGGCACCACAAACACCGTTTACAACACCTCCACCTACGGCACCTACGGCCACTGGTTCACAGCCCGCAGCATCGCCTGTGCAGCCACCAACAAAAACCGCTGCATAGCCAGCAAGTACGACACGGGCTACTTCTACATCACCCACAACCCCGACAAAGCACAGCAAGGCACAGCCTACCAGTTCACGCAGATGTTCATTCAGGACACCGACACCGTCGCCTACGAATTTACTGTCACCCTGGGTACACGCGAAACAGCTGAGTCCGACCAGCCAGCCTATCAGGAGACCATCAACCATCGTCCCGACATCCTCGACCGATGGCCCGTCACCCCGCTGATGAAGCAGAACGACCAAGCCTACCTGCGCCAAAACTACCTGCAAGTCAGTGAAGGCGACAACGTCACCTTCTTTGCTGAATACGACACCGCAGCCTACAAGTCCATCATGCTGAAGGTGGCCGACCGCACAGGCAAGACCGTCCGCTCCTACCGCAAAGACCCCGTCACGCTGTCTGCCGTGCAGCCGAGCGACGCAGGCTACTACACCGTCACCGTGCGCTTGACGGGCAAAGACAACAAGCTCACCCTGCACGACTGCCTCTACTTCCTCGACGTGCTCCAGCAGCCTCTGGGCAGCCCTTTCACGTGGGAAGGCAAAGTGCCGCAGTTCTCCCACGACTGGAAATCTGATGCAAAATTCAACTACGGAGTCTATGAACGCCCCACCAAGAATCTGGGCGATGTGCCCGACACTGACCGCAACGGTCGCCCCGTCAACCGTGTAGATGGCGAGTGGTGGACCTGCGTGTGGGGTTCCGACCTCAACAAGGAAGTCGGAGCCTACAACTCGGCAGAAGTGCGCAAGGCCGCCGAGAACATGATGAAGAAATACGACACCGACTTTGCCTACATCCGCGACCAGATGGGCTGGCCTCCCGACCTCCGTGCCCGCAACGGCTATCGTTCGCTGGTCTATGTCTTCGGTTCAGGCTTGCGCAACGACGGCACCGACCCCTCCGAGAAAGGCGGCTACCAGAGTGCCATCTGGTACTCCGACCCGGCCACAGGCATATCCGCCAACTGGCCATGCGTCTGGGCCAGCTACTACCCCTTCTCCCGCTTCCGCGACGATGCCGACCAGAAATGGAGCGATGGCGACTACCAGCGCGAAGCCATGGTGCACGAAGGCATACACGCCATCTTTGCCGACCTCGGCACCTGCCACCGCTCCAGCTGGTTCCACGAAGCCGGCAACGTGTGGCTCCAGTCGGCCATGAACAGCGAGCGCGACAGCGTCTATGGACTCCCAGGCTTCCTTGATGCCTGTCCCTTCATCGCCCCTTTCATGCCCATTGAGTGCTACTCTGGCTGGCTGCAAGACGGCTCCTTCGGCGGCCCCCAAGCAGAGGGCGTGAACATGTACAACAGCAACGGTCAGCAGATATGCACATGGCGCAATCTGCTCGGCGGCACCCAGTACGGCAACGCCTTCCCCATCATTCTGGGCGAAATCTGCGGCAAGGGCAGCATCCCCTGGATTTGGCGCAACTGCGAAGACTACGTGCTGAAAGGCATTGGCCGCTTGCTCGGCGAAGAAACCATGCGCCAGCTCATCCTTCAGTACCGTGCCCGCCAGACCACCTTCGACATCGGCGGCTGGAAAAGCGGCTACCGCGACATCACCAACAGCGACATGGGTCTTGTCGTGAAACCCGAATGGGAACCCTACTGGATTGACGTGGAACCCTACAAACTCTCCCCCTATCAGGGCATGGCCAAGAACGACTCTCTCGGCTGGCTCGCTCCCGATTCGCTGACCACACCGGGATGGTCGGGTGCCAACCTCATTCCCATTCATGTGGATTCCAAGGCAAGCACCGCCACCGTGGAGTTCCGTCCCGAAGACACCGAAATGCGCGCCCAGCTCTGCTACGTCACCAAGGACGGCACCTGCCACTACAGCCAGCCAGCCCACTGCGGCAAGCTCCAGATTGACATCACCGACCGTCCGGCCAACGAGGTCATCTTCTTCGTGGTCTGCAACACCGACTACATCTTCAAGAACGATGAAGTCCAGCGCAAGCACCACTGGGACTACCGTCTGCGTCTGCTGGGCGGAGCACTCGCCGTAGCCGACAAGTTCTGCCGCTGGTACTACAACGAGCAGACCATCACCGACCCCAACTACAACGAAGACATTGCGCGGGCCAACAAAGGCGAGGAGGAAGAAGAGGTTGTCAGCCTGACGGACATCACCTCCCTCATCGACCGCTACCTGAACGCCGAGGCCGGAGTCACCATCCAGACCATTACCGCTCTCATCGACAAGTACCTCTCGCAGGGCACGACTACCGGCAAGAACACAGCGGAGGCAGCACCCTCTTTCCGCTCCGCAGCTGTTCCGGGCAGCAACGGCGTGAAGCTCATCACGGGTAACCCGCAGGCAGGTCACCCCATCAAGGTGCAGCTGGCCAGCGGCATTGCCCCCGAAGACGTGCGTGTGAACATCCTCGGACTTTCAGGCATCATTGCGAATGAGGCTCCGCTCCAGGGCGGCAACACCTACACCCTGCCCGCCAACCTCGTCCCCGGTGTCTATTTTGTCAAGTTCACCCAGAAAGGACTGACCGACACTTATAAAATCTTTATCAAATAGCACGCGGATTCATTTCGCCGTAGCAGGGACATTCTGTGCCGTTGCAGTGAGTTTTCAGGCTCATTGCAACGGCATTTTTCTTGCAATTCTCCGCAGCGGCGTAGGCATTCCTGCGCAGTCGCATAGGCAATGTGTCGCTCCCGCGTAGGCAATTGTTTGCGATTGATTGCCTACACGAATGCGACGCATTGCCTACGTCGCTCGAACAAAAAGTGCACATAATACGAAATATCGTATATTTCATGGCGTTACACCCCACACCGTTTGCCCGCTCAGAAAACGGCGTGAAATCGGTTGTAAAAGTTGCTCGAAGCAACGTTTTTTTACTCTGAAAAACATTTTGTTCCAAAAAAATTTGTTTCTTTTGCTTTTTTTCTGTTACTTTGCCCCGATTATGGTGTAAAGTGGATTTGTAAAGAATTGTAAAGAACATAACTTTTTTAATTAACCCAATTATTAACCTTTTAAAACAAAAAACGTATGAGAAAACTTTTCTCTTCTAAGTTGATGCTGGCTGCGCTTTTGGCGGGTTTCGGTATCAATGCGACGTGGGCCGCCGAGCAGGAAGCCACTGTCAAGATGACGTATGTCAATGGCAGTGCGACGACTGAATCATACGGCTCGGTCACAACTGCACAGACTGGTTATAACAAAATCTCCGGCGGTGCAGTGAATTTAGCTAATGCTGGTTGGGGTGCAAACAATGTTGTATTCCTCCAGGTTGATGCTTCTGCCGTGGCAGGTGACATTAAAAAAGTCACCCTGTCGATGGAAGCATCAGGTTCTACCGACAGCAAGCGCACTGCTGGCATCGGGGTAGGTTACAACGCTTCTGCATGGAGCGAAACACTTACCTGGGAAACGGCAGACCGCAGCATTACTGAGCTTGGCGGTCAGCTGTGGACTTCTTCCAAGTCAGCAACACAGTTCGAGGCCATGAGCTTCGACATCACCGAGGCTTTTACTGACGATGCTGACAAGGTTGTCACCATCCTCGTGTACAACACACAGGCTGCTGGTAACAACATCCAGAATGTAAAGGCTGTTGTAGAGTACGCCAAGGCCGACGAAGTGCTGGTCAACTACTCATTCGACGATGCAGAAAACCCCGTTCTTGTTGCTGACGGCAGCAATGGTAACAGAGGTACAGCCAATTACGACTATGACAGCCCTATCAGCACAGGCAAGTTCCTGAATGTTTGGGGCGAGAACAACAACAATGGCTTCAAGGTAGCCACAATTACTTCAGCAGACGTTACTTCAAACGGACAGTGGACACTGGAATTCGACTGGGCTGGCTACAGCGGCTGCAACGGCAAGGCTGGCCAGACCAAACTGGTTGACCTCGACGGCAATTCGTTCTTCACGATAGACGACGCTGCCGGCTGGGGCAACACATTCTCTCTCTCGACTGGTGGAACGGTTGCTTGCTACCCATGCAATAAGGAAACTCGCTGGAGCGCAAATACAGGCTCTGTTCTGTCGGCTGAATACTGGCACCACTTCACATTCATCGGAACCAAGAACGGTGTGTCTGTAACGATTGAGCAGTATGGCCTGGATGAAGGCGGCAATGTGACAAAGACTGTGGTTGCAAAGAACGTGAAAGTTTCTACAGCTAATGTAACTCCTGCTTCTATCGGTCTCCGTCCAGGTTCTTGTGGTTCTGTAGCCATCGACAACCTCATGCTGACTGTGGGTGACCTGAAGATTGTTGAATATGCTTACACAGTGAAGTTCGTCACTGAGGGCGACATAGAATTCAAGGATGCAGAAACCCGCACAGACGTAGAAGGTGCCGTGCTGGCTGTTACTGACGATGACAAGGCTACTATCACAGAAGGCAAGACTCAGTACATCTATCTGTCTGACGATGCCGCAGAGCAGACTCTGGATGGCGAAGGCCAGGTCATCACCATCACTTACCAGAAGCTCACGGTTGCCAACTACACAGTAAACTATATTGATGCCAACGGCACAGATCTTAAGGATGCTACTATTCACCAGAACGTAGAGGTTGGTACAGAAGTTAGTGCAACTGCAGGTGAAAAGGCACAGCTGCTGGTTGAGAACACACTCTACAACTTCGTGTCGGGTGACGAAGTTCTCACGGTCGGCGAAGACGAAACAGCTAATGTCATCAACCTTGTGTTTGCCCCGGTAGAAGGCGTTGAGGCTTACTACCTGCAGAACTACGAGACTGGTGCTGCTGACTTTACGACAAGCACAGGCGGTCGTTACGATGTAATTCTTGCTAATGGTGCTGGCGTAGCTGACCGCGATGTTCAGTTCACACATGTTGACACCATCGCTACAGCTGTTGTTGACAGTCTGGGTGAAGCCGTGGTTGACTCTTTGGGCAACCCTGTCTATACTTATACATACAATACTGTTGTAGATTCTACGAAGACCATTGTATTTGCAAACAAGACTCAGTTCCTCACCGTCAATCAGGCCTCCCGCAACAACAATGGTGCTACACTGACGGGCAACGCCATTTCTGTGGATGCAGAAAACTTCACTTTCGAGGCTAAGTTGCTCCTTGGTTCTTCAAACGACCAGGCCGGTACAACATTCACACTCTTCAATCAGGCTGGCGATGCTGCAATCCTGAAGCTCCAGCAGAACGGAAAGTCTTCCACATCTTGGAAGGTGAACGACGATGCTGAAGACTTGCTTGAGCTGCCAAACTCTGGCACAGCTACTGGTACCACATTCGACAACCTGAACTACCTCTCTTGGTACAACTTCAAGGTAACAGTGTTCAAGGGTTACACATTCTTGACCGTGACCGACGCTGAAGGCAATGCCATCGTTGAGCAGAAGCAGATTGCTACACTGGCTAACACATACGGTGTGGGCAAGATGACTTTCGCTTCTTCACGTTACTATGCTAACTTCGCTATTGACGACATCCTTGTTCGCAACGTGCTTGACGAAGACAAGCCAGAAGGCTTCAACCCAACGGCTGTAACTATCAGCTTTGTTGACACGGAAGGCGAGAGCGTGAAGGAGTCTGAAACTATCGAGCTGAATGCCGGTGACGAAATCGTGCTTCGCGACATCTACAAGGAGTCGTTCAAGGTGGGTCACTGGAATGTTGAGACTACTCAGGTTGAGGTTGGCACAGACTCTGTCAGTGGCGAGCCTATCTATGAAGAGCAGTCTGACTCTACTTGGGTGGATGACCTGAAGTACATCTATGTTTCCGACGATGCTGCCGGCAAGGTTGCTCTTGCTGACGAGGTTGTCAATGTGAATGTAGTGTTCAAGGCAGGTCTGTCTTGCAAGGTGAACATCCGCTTCAAGACTGTTGTTGACGGTAAGTCAACGAACCTGAAAGAGAACTATGTAACCTTCGAAAATGCGTTTGAAGGCGATGTCCTGACTTACTACTATCCTAAGTATCGCATGATTGACGGCGTACTTTATACTACAGACGAGGCTGGTTCATATCCATTCAGTGCCACTTACACAGTGCCTGAAGTTGTGCCAATGTCTAACGGTATGATTGCAGCCAAGCTTGCTTACATCGATTTGGCTCCTGCTACAGAGCTTACAGATGTGGTTTACTACATGGAGGCAGAGGAGATTCCTGGTCTGAACGCTGACGAGGATGACTACACGCACGCTCGCTACTCAGGTGGTAAGGGTGGTTGGACTAACGATTCACTCACCATTACTCAGGTTCCAGCTGGTATCTACAAGATTGTTGCCGTTACACGCAACAAGGCTACCTACAAGTTCTATGCAGGTGAGCAGTTCCTGATGGACGTTGTTTCTGAAGGTGCGCTGAACACTTACTCTGCCGACTTCACTGCAACAGTGCCAACAGACATCAACCTGAAGGGTCTGAATGCTGCTGCTGGCAAGTCATTCGACTATGTCTATATCCAGAAGGTTGGCGACATCATTATCTCTGACGTAGCTCTTGAAGCTGCTTCTGAATTTGACTCAGAGGATGGCTCTATGCAGATTGCTGTTCTCTACACGCCAAACATTCCTGAAGAGTATGCAGAAGATTATCTTGACGCTGTATTCACGGGCGTTGTCTATAACGCAGAGGGCGAAGTGGTTGAAACATTCGAAAAGAACCCGCTGGAAATCACTGACGGTACGTTCAATGTTTACCTGAGCGGCCTTGACGTGAACACTGAGTACACTGTGGTTGTCAATGGCGTGAATGTAATCGACTATTCACTGATGGATGAGGAGACATTTGAGTTCCCAACTATCTATGCTTTCGATGGCGAGATGGCACGACTCACATTCGTCACTCCAGAAGAGAATCCTGCTGTTGGTATCGCTGCTGTTGATGCTGCCAAGGCTGTCAAGGCTGACGGTAAGTACCTGCTGAAGGGTAAGGTTGTCATCCTGAAGGGCGGCAAGACTTACAGCACAAACGGCGTAGAGCTGAAGTAGGCTTTTGTTAGGTAAACTCTAATTAAACGGGCGCAAAGTTTTGAACTTTGCGCCTTTTTGTTTACCTTTGCAGCCGAAATTAGCTAATTTTGTGGTCAATGAATTTCTATGAGAGGTTGGCGGCACTGGTTGTGGTGTCTGCCATGTTGGTTCTACCAGCTCAGGCTAAGAAGAAAAAGAAGGTTCAGGCTGAACCGCCGAAGTCGGCTTACACGTTGTTGACAGGGCGTGACTCACTCGTAATGTCGGGCGTGATGAATGTCGTCACGAAGGGCGACACGGTCTGCCTGGAGTTGCCGACGGCATTGCTGGGGCGGCAGTTCTTGGTGGTAAACCGCTTGCAGAAGGTGCCGTCGGAACTGAATGAGAGTGGCGTAAACAAGGGCATCAACTACAAGAATCAGGTGGTGCGCTTTGAGTGGGACAAGACTGGGGGCACGGTGACGATTCGCCAGCAGCGGGTCACGCCGCTGGTCGATAGTGCGGACAACATGGCGCAGTCGGTGTACGACAATTATCTGGACCCCGTGCTGGCTGTCATCAAGGTGCGCTGTGTGGGTCCCGACTCTGCGTCGGTGGTGTTCCCCGTGCAGACGTTGTTCAACGGACGTGACAATTGCCTGAACGATGTGTTCCGCAATGTCAATATCCCGCAGTCGGCCAATGGCGACTTGAGCCGCATCCTCTCGGTGAAGTCGCACCGGGAGAGTGTGACCGCCACGAGCGAGTTGACCACGGTGGTGCATGAGGGCAATGACCGCGTGAACGTGACGGTGGTGGTGTCGAGCACGTTGCTGCTCCTGCCCGAACAGCCCATGCAGGGCAGGGAAGAGAGTGCGCGTGTGGGCTACTTTACCGACCATCAGTTGAGTTTTTCGGACAGCCAGCAGCAGACGAAGACGTTGCACTACATCAATCGTTGGCGGCTGGAGCCTGTGGATGAGGCTGCCTATAGGCGTGGCGAACTGACGGAGCCGAAGAAGCCTATTGTTTTTTATCTGGACAGACGTATTCCTGCCAGCTTGCGCCCCTACGTGCGACAGGGCATTCTGGACTGGAACGCGGCTTTCGAGCGGGCGGGTTTCCGCGATGCGGTGCGTGTGGTGGAAATGACCGACAGCATGGAGCGTGAGGATGACGACCTGAAGTATTCGGTAGTGACTTACGCTGCCTCGGAGAAGGCCAATGCGATGGGTCCCTGTGTGACTGATCCGCGCAGCGGGGAAATCTTGGAGGCTGACATCATTTGGTGGCACAACGTGAGGAAATTGCTCACGCAGTGGCTGAGGGTGCAGACGGGCGGCGTGAATCCAGCCGTGCGCCAAGCGGTGTTGCCCGACAGCTTGATGGGCGATGCTGCCCGCTTTGTGGCTACCCATGAGGTGGGACATTCGCTGGGACTGCGTCACAACATGCGGGCTTCATCGGCTTATCCTACGGACTCGTTGCGCAGTCCGTCGTTCATCCGCAGGGTGGGCGGCACGTCGGCGAGCATCATGGACTATGCACGTTATAATTATGTGGCGCAGCCAGGTGACGGGGTGACGATGCTTTCGCCCCACATTGGTCCTTACGACCTGATGGCGATAGAGTGGGGTTACCGCTGGTTTCCCAGTGAGGCAGAGGCAAAGCCAGCTTTGGCTGAGTTTCTGCGTCGGCACGACGGGGCGGAATATAAGTACAGCGAGACGTTGGGCTACAGGCAGTGCATTGACCCTCGCTCGATGAGTGAGGACTTGGGCGATGACCCTGTGAAGAGTGCGCGTTATGGGCTGGCTAACCTGAAACGCATTGTGCCGAACATGGCTGTGTGGACACGGACGGGGGAGGCTGACCAGACGTGGGACGACGTGGCTGAGCTGTGGAGCGGCGTGATTTCGCAATGGGATTTGTATAACTATCATGTGCTGGCCAATGTGGGTGGCGTATATCTGGAGAATACGGTGGTCGATGATGGTCTCTCGTCGTTTACCTATGTGCCGCAGGGCAGACAGCGCGAGGCGGTGCGATACTTGATTGAAGAGGTGTTGACTACCCCGCAGTGGTTGTTTCCAGCTGACTTGACGCGCAAGACTTATTTGCTGAAGAATGGTCGTGAGGAGCATCCGTTGACTGCATTGAAGAATGAGCAGAACTACATCTTGTGGGATTTGCTGGCCAATGAGCGGCTGCTCCGCATGATTCAGGCTGAGATGGACTTGGGCAGTGGCAAGGCGTTTACGGCCAACGAGTTGGTGCAGATGTTGCACGAGGCTGTGTTTGTGAATCGTCCGCAGCCCAACGTGATGGAGCGCAGTGTGCAGAAGAGCATGGTGGATGCCCTGATTACGGCTGCTGCCGAGAATGAGGGTGTGAAGGTGAATCGTGCGGTCGCTTCGCATGAATCCCTGACTTCGCGTCCGCGCAACATTTCTTTTACCAGCACACAGATTAGTCGCACGAGCGATGCCATCAGCATCAAGCGGGCAGAGTTGTTGCGCATTCGTCTGTGGGCAAAGGCTCGCATCGGTGGGTGCACGACGGCTGTGCAGATGCATTGTTCCGACATTGTTCAACGTATAGAAACCGCTTTGGGTTTGTAGAGAAAAAAAGCTAAAAGGTTATGAGAAGGCTATACATTATTATATTATTGGCAACGCTGTGGATGCCCAGGGCGGGTGCGCAGGATTCGCTGCGGCACGAAAGCGTGGCTAAAGACATGGAGTTGCAGAACTTTGTTGTGACGGGTTATCAGCAGATAGACCGCAGGAAGATGACGGGTTCATCTACCACGATTCAGATGGACGAAGAGAAGATTGGTACCATCATCAATGCGGATGAGGCTCTGTTTGGTCAGGTGGCAGGACTGAGCAGTGTGTCGAGCAGTGGCGCACCTGGTGCTCCGCTGAAGATTCGCATTCGCGGTGTGGCCAGCATCAATGGCAACCAAGACCCGCTGTGGGTGCTCGACGGCATTCCGCTTGATGGCACGGAGATTCCCACGCTGGACGACCTGAAGGACATTGACAATCTGTATCAGACCAGCATCGCTGGCATCAATCCTGCCGACATCGAGAGCATCACCGTGCTGAAGGATGCTGCTGCCACGGCCATCTATGGTGCACGGGCTGCCAATGGTGTCATTGTGATTACGACGAAGAAGGGCAAGGCTGGTGTGCCGAAAATCAATTTCCACACGAAGCTGACGGTGAGTCCCAACATGGGGCTGGGACGGCTGAATCTGCTCGACAGCGATGAGAAGGTGGGACTGGAGCTGGACTTGCTGCGCTCCAATTATACGTTCCGCGAGAACAAGGGCGATGTCAGCCGCATTCTTTCTGCCTTAGGCGAAACGGCGGCTTACAAGGCTGGGGGCTGGGATGCACTCTCGGCAGAAGCTCGGCGGCAGATAGACAATCTGCGGGGTGTCAATACGGACTGGAATGACATCTTGATGCGCACAGCTTTCACGCAGGACTATGGAGTCAGCATCAGCGGTGGCGGCAACAGGGCCACCTACTATGCTTCGGTGGGCTACAGCGACCAGCAAGGCAATGTGCAGGGCGTGAGTGCCAACCGTTTCAACATGACGCTGAAGACCACGGTGCGCATCAACGAAATGCTGAAGGTGGGGGCTTCGCTCTTCTCCACACGCCGTAAGCAGCGTTCCTTCATGACAGACTACAACGGCTTTGTCAATCCAGTCTATTACAGCCGTCTGGCCAATCCTTATTTTCAGCCCTACGCCGCAGACGGCAGCTACAACTACGACATCAATGTGCAAGGTGGCAAGGAGGACAGCCAGCTTGACTTCAACATCTTTGAGGAAAGAAGCAATACCAGCCACGAGCGTAAAGACCAGCAGGTGATGGCCATCTTCGATGCCGAACTGCGGATGCTTGACTGGCTGAAGTTCACCACACAGCTGGGTCTTCAGACCGATGCTTACACCATCGACAAGTATGCAGGCGAGAAGTCGTTTGCCATGCGCAAAGACCTGGAGCGTTCTCTTTATTCTTATAGCGACGGACAGCGTCCCTTCCTGCCCACGACGGGCGGTCAGCACAAGGTGACGGAGGCTCACAGTCACCAGTGGACGTGGAAAGGTATGCTGGAAGGCCAGCACCAGTTTGGCGACAACCACGAAGTGCAACTGATGTTGGGATCCGAGATTCGTCATGTAGATGCCAACACCGTCTATACTGCGGCCTACGGCTACGACCCGCGTACACTGACTACACAGACCGTCTATTTCCCTTCCGAATATTCTGCGGAGCGTTTTCCGCTTCACACCGAGACAAAGACCGAGAATGCCTTTGTCAGCTGGTTTGCCACTGGCAGCTACACCCTGCTGGACCGTTACACCGTGGGCGGCAGCATCCGTTTCGATGGTTCCGACGTGTTTGGCGTGGCGAAGAAGTACCGCTATCTGCCTCTCTACAGTGTGAGCGGCCTTTGGCGCATAGGCGATGAAAAGTGGATGAAGCGTGTGGCTTGGATTGGAGACCTCAACCTGCGTGCTTCCTACGGTATTCAGGGCAATATCGACAAGAATACCTCTCCCTATCTGATTGGCACGTATGACAAGAAGTCCATTCTGGGCACAAGCGAGTACATCATCGATGCAGAGACAGCACCCAATCCCTCGCTTCGTTGGGAGAAGACCAAGAACATCAATGTGGGCATCGACGTGACGTTCCTTGGCGGTGCCATCACGTTTGGCGTGGATTACTACTACCGCCGCAGCAGCGACCTGATTGGCCTGAAGATGCTTCCGCTCGAAACGGGCTTCAGCAGCACGACCATCAACTGGGCAACCATGCAGAACAAGGGATGGGAGTTTGCCCTTTCCACGCGCAACATCTGGAACAAGCATTTCCACTGGACAACGCAGTTGAACCTGGGTGTCAACAACAACAAGGTGCTGCGCGAAACAGTCTCCGATAATGCCACCTATCCTTCACGCGAAGGCTATCCCGTCGGAGCCATCTTTGCCCTGAAGACCGCTGGCTTGGACAGCGAAGGCTATCCGCTCTTTGTCAACAAGGAAGGCGAAAATGTCACGCTGACCGAACTGCTCAAGCTCAACACGTATGGTGCCAGCACACTTTCGCCCGAAGAGCAACGCTCACTCTACACCTATATGGGCACGACAGACCCCAAGGTGTCGGGCGGTTTCATCAACACCCTTGAATACAAGAACTGGACGCTGGGCATCAACTTCACCTTCAACTTTGGCATGAAGGTGCGCACAACTCCCTCCTACAACATCACTTCCTTTGACCGTGGTCTGAACACCAACCACGATGTGCTCAGTCGCTGGACAACCAGCAACACCACCTCGCTGCTTCCTGCACTCATAAACGACACCGACCGTCCTGCCGAGTATGTGCAGTATGCAGACTTGAATCTCTACAACTATCTCGACATCCATGTGCGCAATTGCAACTATGTGCGTCTGCAAAGTCTTCGTCTGGCCTACAAGTTCGACATGCCCTGGATGAAACGCATCGGTGTAAAGAATGCCTCGCTGAGCGTGGAGGGGCGCAACCTCTTTGTCATAGCCAGCAACTACGACAACTATCTTGACCCCGAAACCATGGGCAACCTCTATGCACAGCCCATTTCGCATGACATCATATTTGGTCTCAACATCGGATTTTAACAGAAAGAACTATGGCTAATGATACTATAAAGATGTGGAACAACAAGTTCCTCACACGTTTCATCCTTCTTTTCCCGCTCATCACGCTTCTCTCCTGCGACAAATTCCTCGACATTCAGCCCACAGGGAAAGTCATTGCCAAGACGGGCGAGGAATACCGCGCACTGCTCACGGGCGTTTACAACAACTTCCCCGACGACCGCTCGCTCACCGTGATGCGTACCGATGAACTCACACTCGACCCCGCCACCACCACCAACGAAGACCTCAACAGCTATTTCGACATCTGGAGGTGGAACGACATCACACCCGACGAGAACACGGCTTCCTACAGTTGGCGACGCTTCTACCACACCATCTATATTGCCAACTACATCATTGAGCACCAGTCGGAAATCACTGAGGCAAAGGCCGACGAAGTGCACCAGATGGTGGGCGAAGCCTACATGCTCCGGGCCTACAGCCACTTCATTCTTGCCAATCTTTTTGGCGAACCCTACACCCATTGCAATCCTGCCACATCCTTGACCGTGCCCCTCTCCGTCGCTGCTGATGTAGATGCCGTCTTGTCGCGCAGTACGCTGGAGAGCGTCTATCAGCAGGTGCTCAGCGACATCGACTCCGCCAAGCAGAACCTCAATGTCACGACATGGGAGGCCAGCCTGAACTACCGCTTCAGCCTGGTTTCTGCCGATGCCCTGCGTGCCCGTGTCTGCCTCTACATGGGTCGTTGGCAGGAGGCTCTGGCTGCTGCCAAAGCCGTCATCGAGGCGCATCCCGACCTGGAAGACCTTACTCAGACGGGCTACACCATGCCCGACAACTACAAGAGTGTTGAGGCCATCACCAGTCTGGAGCAGGTCATGAAGTCGGCCTACAAAGGTGTGGGCAACCCCACGCTGGCCTTTATCAACAGCTTCCGCACGGGTGACCTGCGCAAGAACCGCTTCTTCAAGGCACAGACCAGCCGCGTATATACCCTGCTGAAGGGTGGCGACCAGCTCTGCCGAAGCACCTTCCGCAGTGCCGAAGCCTACCTCACAGCTGCCGAATCCGCTGCCCGACTGGGCGATGCCTCCGAAGCCATCCAGCTGCTGACACCACTGGTTCAGCATCGCTATCTTGCCGCCATGCAGTCTCGCGTACTCACCGAGGTTTCTGCCATGAATCAGGACGAACTCATCGACTTTATCCTTTCCGAGCGAGCCCACGAATTATGCTACGAAGGTCACCGATGGTTCGACCTGCGGCGCACCACGCAACCGCGCATCGAGAAGACCTACAACGATGTCACCTATGTGCTCGAAGAACACGACAGCCGCTACACCATGCCCATCCCCACCAGCGCAATCAGTGCCAACCCTGGCCTTGCCACCGAACAATAGTCTTTTGATATATTCCTAATAAAATCCCATTTAAACGATGAAAAAACTATTCTTATCCCTCCTCTTCCTTCCTGCCCTCTGTGCGCAGGCGTGGGAATACGAGTTCCCCACACTGGAAGACGCAACCGCCTATGTGGACAAGTACGCCCCCGTTTCAGCACCTTCGGCAGTTTCGCCCGACGGCACCATCTACCAGACGGGTCTCTACGACCAGATGGTAATGATAGGTGACGACCTGCTCGAAAACATTGCCACCAGTGCCTACATCACGGCCATCGACACCCTCACCCGCGCCCCCAAGTGGTCGGTGGGCATACAGGGAGCAGCCCACATCACACAGATTATCACCGATGCCACGGGCGAAAACATCTACGTGGCAGCTACCTTTGCCGACGACATCACCGTGAGCGGCACCGACGGCACCATGCTGTCATTCACGGGCACAGCCGAGTCCCACAATCAGGTCAATGCCATCGTAGCCAAGTATTCCAAGACGGGAGCCTTGCAGATGGCCTTCCCCATCATTCCGCAGAAGCATCCCAAGTATGGCGATTACGAGTCCGACCTCGCCATCACCCCTACAGCCCTGGCCCTCTACGCTGGCAAACTCTACATCAGTTTCACCTATCTGGGCGGCTACAAGGCTGGCAACCTGCTCGAATACGGCACCGGGAAAGTGTCGTTTGGCTACTGGGACAGCCTCTGTGGAGCCATTCTTTCGTGGGACGGCGCAGCCGACCTGCAGACCGTGCTCGATGTCCGCAGCAGCGATGCCGAGTCCACCACGGGCCTGTGTCCTCAGAGCCTGTGCCTCACAGCCTCCGACGATGCCCTCTATGCAGGAATCTTCGCTGGCGGCACAAACACCCTGAAGGTCAACGGTGAAACCACCACCTACAGCTTCTCCTACGAGGAAGAGGGCGATGTAGAGTATGGTGCACTCATCCTGAAACTCACCGCAGACGGCTACAGCGTCAAGCAGTTCGACTGCGCAGCCTCTGGCCGCTACTACAAGAAGAACATCATCAAGTCCATGCAGGTGCAGGGCGGCAAGCTCTATCTGGCTGGCACCATCTCCACTCCGCTCCCCTTCCAGGACACGCTCGTGCCCGACCTCTGGAGCGACCAGTTTGCAGCCTGTCTCGATGCCGAAACCTACGCAACCCGGTGGGCAACCATCACGGGAGCCTTACGCGACGATATGCCCAGCATGAATGCCAAGTATCGCGAAACCGTGGCTGCAACGCCCGCCGGCAACGACTACATCGTGGTGGGTGCAACCAACTTTGCGGTTGTGGGGGACGGCCAGCGTTCCGACTACACATCCGACTACTGTCTGGGCCTCTCGGCTGCCAACACCACCTTGGCACTGACCACAAAGACCGACACAGGCTCAAAACTCACCGTCTCGTCGTTCACGCCAGCCACTCCCGACCCCGCTGAACCAGCGGAGGAAAACCCCTACGACATTGACGGAGACGGCAAGCTGACGGTCAGCGACATCACCGAACTCATCAACATCTACCTGAATAACGAGTAGTCGCCACCGTAACGACTTCATTTTTAAGCTAACAAATAGCGTGCATTCCAGCAATGCACGCTATTTTTATTGCCAAAACCTCCAGCTCGCATAGGCAAACCTTCCAGTTCACGTAGGCAATTCGTCGCGCTCGCGTAGGCAATCAAACGCAAACAATTGCCTACGC
>JAFTEV010000012.1 GCA_017453465.1 Bacteroidaceae bacterium
AGAGATTCTCATCCATCGGTCTCCTGTATATCGTCGTTTTCTTCATGATTACGTCGTTTGGTACTGCAAAGGTACAAAATTATATCGAATTATCGTCAGAAATATCCGACTGTCAGTTAATTAATTTTTAGAACATCCCTGGAATAATTTTTTCCAAGAGGTACGTTCGTGAAGTTTCGTGTCATTCGTGTTAAAAACTTTGATTAAGGGTTTGTAGATTCCTGTGTTACAATAGTGGTGTCATTGTCTAATGAATTCAGCATTTTATTGACGGAATCTTTATCATGATATTTTGTTGGTGGAGGGCCATACAATAACTTATGGGATATATATATTCTTATTAAAGAATCTATTAGTGAAGGGTCTTTCTCTATTTCTTGATTTAAAGAGTCTATTTTACGTTGTAGTTCATTAAGTTCAGTTGGGGGTGGACCATACATTACTGGAGTATCTTTGTAATACTTTACTCGAATACTATTGTAGAGAAATGCTCCAAAGCCCAGAATTACTAATAAAGCAGCAAGGGCTTTATTGTACCAATGTGAAAAGAATTTAGCCATAATTATAAGTTTGATTAAGGATTTGTCGATTCCTGTGTTACAATATTACTGTCATTGTCTAATGTATTCAGCATCTTATTAATGGAGTCTGTATCATGATAATTAGTTGGTGGTGGGGCGTATGCCAGCTGATAGTTGTAGTAGAGAAACATCCAAAAGCCCAGAATTGCCAATAAAGCAGCAAGGGCTTTATTATACCAGTGTGAAAAGAATTTAGCCATAATTAAAAATATTTATTAAGGGTTTATAGATTCCTGTGTTACAATCGTGCTGTCAATGTCTTCGTCTTCGAGTCCAAAGACGGCGATGGTGTCACTGTCCATTACTATCTCTTCTTGTCTGTAGTTGGTGGGGGCGGGGCCATAGCAGGCGGCCAGCAGGAATGTAGAGCCAAAGCCGAGCAACTTCAGGCAGAAAGAGAGGATTCTGTTGTTCATGGGGCTGGGGGAGTTTTAGGGTTTGAACACAAGTGTTATTCCGCATTGGCTGAAGATGTCGGTCAGCACGTCCTTGGCCTTCTGCGTGGCTTTGGCACGGTTGGCCGGCGTGTCGTACCGCCTCTTGATTTTCTGCTCCACACGGCGGATGAGCGGGGTGGCATCGTATTCAACGGCGGCTTCCTCGTCTTCGTCGTCCGACTTGAACCATGTGTGCAGGGTCGATTGCACAAAGCGTACCTGTGGCAGTGTGACCTGCACGATGCCTGAGACAGAATCTTCCTGGTACTGAACATCGTCCAGGTTGATGGTGAAACTGATTTGCTGGCGCAGTACCTGCACACAGTCGTGGCGTTTCTTCAGTATGCCGTTGCCCTTGCCAAAGAGACTGCTGCCGTAGCCGCTACCCATGAAGGAGCCTTTTTCAAACTCTTCGGTAACGGTGGTATAGAGGTAGAGTTCGCCGATGGGCTTGACGTCCTCAATCATCACTGGCGTTTTGGCGATGACGATTGTGGAGCTGTCCTCCTCCGGCTGGGACTGGCACTTGTGCAGAACGAACACCGTGGCCAGCAGCAAGATGACGAGCGGAAGGGTGTATAGGATGATGGTTGTTTTCTTGATTTTCATGGTGCTGTCAGTTAATAAATTCTGCCTCAAGTCCCATGCTCTTCAGCAGCGACTTGAATACTGTCTTGGTGTTGGCGGTGATTTCTGTCTGTAGTTTCTGGTAGAGCTGTTGGTCCTTTTCCACCACGTCGGCGAAGGCCAGCGTCTTGACTTGCTGGATGGTGCTTTCGCCCACGTCGTCGCGCAAGCCTGTGGCCAGCGAGACCATCTCCTTTTTGTTGGTCTGCGGAATGAACGACTTGTCGAGAATCTTGGGCTGGGGCAGGCGGATGAGCACTACGTTGCTGCTGTCGGGACGGGCTATGTCGCCGCTGGTCATGTCGTTCAGGTCGATGCCGTATTTGATTTTGATGTCCACGGGAATCACACAGAGGCGGTGGCCAATCTTCCATGTGTTGGGATTGAGCGACACCTTGTCGGAGTCGGAGTCGTAGATGCCCATCTTGCGAATGGTCACCTCGGTGGATGCTATCTGGGCCTGACTTTGCAGCACACCGAGGATTTGCTCATTCGTGATGATGTCTTCGGTGGCGGAAACGGGCTGTTCGGAGCTGGACGAGCCTCGCAGCAGCATGTAGCCCGCAATCAGGGCGATGCCGCAGAGCACTGCGATGAGTGTGAAAATGGTTCTTTTGCGCATCTTGTGTTAATTATTAATGAGAAATCGTTTCTGTAGGTCGCCAAACTCTTCTATGCGGCGGTCGCGCAGGAAGGGCCACCAGCGGCGGACGTTTTCGCTGCGCTGCATATCGACATCAATCACGGCCACACATTCTTCGTCTGCGGGAGCCTGGAAAAGCATTTCTCCCTGCGGCCCGCACACGAAGCTGCTGCCCCAGAACTGTATGCCGTGGGTCTGGCCAGAGGGGTCTGGCTCGTGGCCCGTGCGGTTGACGGCGATGACGGGCAGGCCGTTGGACACGGCGTGTCCGCGCTGCACGGAGGTCCAGGCTTCGCGCTGGCGTTGCTGCTCTTCGGGTGTGTCGGTCGATTCGTAGCCTATGGCGGTGGGATAGATGAGGAGTTCGGCCCCTTGCAGAGCCATGAGGCGTGCGCCTTCTGGGTACCACTGGTCCCAGCAGACCTGTACGCCGAGCACGCCGACCGAGGTGGGGATGGGGTGGAAGCCCAGGTCGCCCGGCGTGAAATAGAACTTCTCGTAGTAGGCGGGGTCATCGGGGATGTGCATCTTGCGGTATTTGCCGGCGATGCGACCGTTACGCTCGAAGACCACAGCCGTGTTGTGGTATAGCCCCGGTGCACGCCGCTCGAAGAGACTGCTGACCAGCACGATGTCGTGCCTGTGGGCAATGGCTCCGTAGAATTCGGTCGAGGGGCCGGGAATAGGTTCTGCCAAATCGAAGAGACTGACGTCTTCGGTCTGGCAGAAATAGAGGCTGTTGTGCAGTTCCTGCATCACTACGAGCTGTGCACCGCCTTCGGCTGCTTTGGCTATTTGGGCGGCGAGCTTCTCTTTGTTCGCTTCTACACTTTGTGTACAGCTTATCTGTATAATTCCGACTTTCATAAGCAAAATTTTGCGCAAAAATAAAGTTTTTTTTCCAAACATGCCATTTACGAGCGGAATAATTCTTAACTTTGCAGAAAAATCGGTTGTTTAGTCATGCGGTTGTGCCATTTTTACGGTGGGAAAGTGCCGCCATGCTAACAAAAGAACTGCAAAAACCGCGCAAAAAAGATTTATGCCTAAAATTTCTATCCGTGGCACCGAGATGCCCAGTTCGCCTATTCGGAAACTTGCTCCCTTGGCCGAGGCTGCCAAGAAGCGTGGTGTCCACGTGTATCATTTGAATATCGGTCAGCCCGACTTGCCTACGCCCCAGGTGGCACTGGATGCCATCAAGAACATTGACCGAAAGATACTGGAGTACAGCCCCTCGCAGGGCTATCGCTCCTATCGTGAAAAGCTGGTGGGATACTATGCCAAGTATGACATCAACCTGACGGCAGACGACATTATCATCACCAGCGGCGGCTCGGAGGCCGTGTTGTTCTCGTTCCTGGCCTGTCTGAATCCGGGCGATGAAATCATTGTGCCCGAACCGGCATACGCCAACTACATGGCTTTTGCCATTTCTGCCGGCGCGGTGATTCGCACCATTGCCACGACCATTGAAGAGGGATTCGCGTTGCCCAAGGTGGAAAAGTTTGAAGAACTCATCAACGAGCGCACACGGGCCATCCTCATCTGTAACCCGAACAACCCGACGGGCTATCTCTACACACGCCGCGAGATGAATCAGATACGCGACCTGGTGAAGAAGTACGACCTCTACCTGTTCTCCGACGAAGTGTATCGCGAGTTTATCTACACGGGGTCGCCCTACATTTCGGCTTGCCACCTGGAGGGCATTGAGCAGAATGTGGTCTTGATTGACTCTGTGAGCAAACGCTATTCGGAGTGCGGCATCCGCATCGGTGCACTGATTACGAAGAATGCAGAGATTCGCAAGGCCGTGATGAAGTTCTGCCAGGCTCGTCTCTCTCCGCCACTGATTGGCCAGATTGCAGCCGAGGCCAGTCTGGACGCGCCTGAGGAGTATTCGCGAGAGGTCTATGACGAATATGTGGAGCGCAGGAAATGCCTGATTGACGGGCTTAACCGCATTCCGGGCGTGTATTCCCCCATACCGATGGGTGCATTCTACACGGTGGCCAAGCTGCCTGTGGATGACTGCGAGAAGTTCTGCGCCTGGTGTCTGGAGAGTTTCGACTATGAGGGCGAGACCGTGATGATGGCTCCGGCATCGGGCTTCTACACTACGCCCGGTGCTGGCAAGAACGAGGTGCGCATTGCTTACGTGCTGAAGAAAGAAGACCTCACCCGAGCTCTCTATGTATTGCGCAAGGCACTGGAGGCTTATCCCGGCAGAGTGGATTAGGAGTGGCCCAACGCTCTGGGTGCTGTCTAAGCCAAAGCTCTCAACCTTCAAAACTCATCTTTCAACGTGACTTTTGAACTTTTCATAGCAAGACGAATTTATTCAGACAACAGTGAGGGCGAGAAACGATTTTCTCGCCCTGCTGTTCGCATTGCTCTGGCTGGCATTGCCATCGGCATTGCGGTGATGATTATTTCGTTGTCGGTGGTGTTTGGCTTCAAGCGGGAAGTGGCAGGAAAGGTCATCGGCTTCGGTTCCCACATTCAGCTGCTTTCGCTCACACAGTCTTACGAGCGGGAAATGCTACCTGTGCTGACCAACGACAGCCTGTTGCGCATTGTGAAGAAGTTCAAGGAGGTTGACCACGTGCAGGCTTTTGCCACGAAGATGGGCATACTGAAGACCGAGGAGGACTTTTGTGGCATTACCTTCAAGGGTCTTTCGCAGGAGTATGACACAGCCTTCCTGCACGAATCGCTGATTGCTGGCACCATGCCCCGACTGAACGACGGGGAGTCCAGCAATGAGCTGCTGATTTCAAATAAAATAGCCCGGATGCTGCATCTACAGGTTGGCAGCAAGGTCTTTGCCTATTTCGTGTCCAACGAATCCATGCGTGCTCGCAGGTTCAAGGTGTGCGGCATTTTTGAGACCAATATGTCGGAGTATGACACTTCTTTCGCCATGACCGACATCCACACGGTAAGGAAGCTGAACAACTGGGACGACGATATGTCGAGCGGCTACGAGATTACCATCAAGGATTTCAGCCAGTTGCGCGACGTCACTTTCCAGATGGCGGCAAAGATTAACAAGGGGCTTGACCGCAATGGCGTGACCTACGGCGTGTTCAGCATCAAGGAGCTGGCACCTCACACCTTCTCCTGGCTGGCTGTGCTCGACATGAATGTGGTGATGATTATCATCCTGATGATATGCGTTAGCGTCTTCACCGTAGTGTCTGGTCTGCTCATCATCATGCTGGAGCGCATCAACATGATAGGCATTCTGAAGGCGCTCGGTGCTACCAACTTCAGCATTCGCAAGGTGTTTATGAACTTTGCCATCATGCTGGTGGGCAAGGGACTGATTATTGGCAACATTGCGGGACTGCTGCTCTGCTATGTGCAGAACTTTTTCCATCTCGTCAGGCTGGATGCCAGCATCTATTACCTTTCTTACGTACCCGTCGAGATAAACTATCTCTACATTCTGCTGATCAATCTGGGCACGATTCTCATTACTTCGTTGGTCATCTTCGGCTCGTCTTATCTGGTGAGCATATCGAAGCCAGCCAAGACCATGCGTTGGGATTAGAGGGAAAAAGAGCACTTCTTCCCTTCTGTCTTTAGTCGTGGAGCCAGGCAAACCATTTGCTTGGCACGTGTTTCATAATGATACCGTCGAAGATGGCAACACCTAAAATGGTGGTGAGGATGCCCAGCAGCACGTCGATGATGTAGTGGTGTCCGCTATAGACGGCAGACCACCAGATGCCAACGGAAACGAGTGAAAGCACCACAATCCACGTGGTGTTGTTCTTCACCTTGAGGGCATAGTAGAGCGCGATAGGGCAGTAGGCTGCATGGAGCGACGGTATGGCGGCAAAGACATTGGCGTTGCCTGAGTAGAATGTCTGGAAAAGTTTGACGTGCAGCACATTGTCGAAGTTGATAAAGCCCGCTGCGTTGCCTGGGGTATTGAGCACGGGGGTGAAGCCGTGTTCCATGACGTACCAGGGGGGTGAAGCGGGATAGATGTAGTAGCCGCAGAAGCCTATGAGATTGACGAAGAGGAAGGCCGCTGACAGTTGCATACTGAGGCGGCGTTGCCCTGTGGCAAAGAGCCAGATGCTGTAGAGTATGGGCAGCGGAACCCAGCAAAGGTAGAACATGCCCGACAGAACATCGGTGAAAGCCCAGTGGTGCAGGTGGAAAAATTCGCACGGCGTGAGTCGCACCCCATCGGCAACGATGCCGAAGAGTTGTTTCTCCAGGTGGTAAACGCCCTCGGTGTCAATGTCATTGAACAGATAGTTCGGGAAATATCGCATGGAGTTGTATATCAATGCGAACATGAGGAAGGGAGACATTGCTGCAATGAAACGCAGTGCCTCTTTGAGCCAGTGTTTCGGAGTCATTTATTTGTTCAGAAGTTTATATACGTGATGAATGCGGATGAAGGCTGTGTAGTTGGCCAGCACAGCGATAAGAATCTGGGGCACAAGCAAAATCCACATAGGGTCGAATGTGTTGCGCACGGCAGGAGCCAGCAGTCCGCAGAACATAGCACCCAGGCTGGTCAGCACTACACGCTCAGGGCGTTGCATCAGGCCTACCTTGCAGTCCAGACCCAGTCCTTCTGCGCGTGCGCGTACATAACTTACCATTATAGACCCAATGAGCGAAAGGAATGTGACGACGGCAGCCAACGAATAGCCGTGCTGAACGAAGTAGAAGGCCATGCCCGATAGCACAAACAACTCGCAGTAGCGGTCGAGCACCGAGTCGTAGAAGGCTCCGAATGTGGAGCAAAGGTTGGCTGTGCGGGCCATGTAGCCATCAACCATGTCGAAAATGCTGAACAGGATGCAGACCAGGCCGGCGTAGCCCACAAGCGTGAAGTCGTCGGCTGGCACATAGAGTGCGGAATAGACGAAGAGTGCTGCTGCCAGCACATTGCCCAGCAGTCCCACGGTAGTCATCATGTTGGGCGTAATGCCCATACGGACCATCAGGCGCACGGGCTTGTCTATGAGGAAATATACGGTGTGTTGTATGCCGTCACGAAATTGTTGGAAGGTTATCATGGTGAGTTTTTATGTTTTGTTTTACTTGAAGTTGTCTGGTTATGTTTTATAGACAAATTTCTTTTGCATGGTGAAGTTCCACAGGATGGCTACCAGCACGGCCACGATGGTCTTGGCCTCCATGACGATGCCAAAGGCTTTGGCGGTGCCATCGTGCGAGAGGATGTTGGCAACGAGCGTTGTGCCGGTTGTGTTAAGGATGAGACTGCCCGTCCACACCAGCATATAGCGCAGCATGATGGTGCGTTTCCTGTGCTCAGAGCCTTTGAAGGCCCAGTTGTAGTTGATGATGCAGTTTGTTGTGCCGCCCGCAATGGAGCCGAGCAGTGTGGCATAGACATACCACCAGCCTGCATACTTGACAAGAAAAGCCGTAAGCAGGAAGTCCACAAATGTGCTGATGAGCGACGACATCTGGGCCTGGATGAATTGAGTGACGATGCGTAGTATCACTTTGGGTGGGGTTTGAGGGAGAGTTTGGAGTGCTTACAAGGTTGTTTCCTCTGTAGCCTGGTCCAGCTTCAGCTTGTCGCTGTCGTCGCGCTTTTCGTAGTATTGGCGGCGTAAGGGGTGTGCGTGCGAACTGTCGTAACGGCGGCGGTTGCGCAGGGCATCAATCGCGGCGTAGATGGAGTTGCGGAAGGAAGCCTCCGAAGCTTCTCCTTTTCCTGCGATTTCGTATTCATTGCCGTGTGCCGGCGAAGTGGCGACGATGGGCAGACCAGCTGTGTAGTTCACGCCTTCGCCCTGTGCCAAGGCTTTGAAGGGCGTGAAACCCTGGTCGTGGTACATGGCAAGGATGGCATCGAAATGCTTGAAGTTGTCGTCACTGAAGATGTAGTCGGCTGCGTATGGGCCGAAGCAGCGCACGCCGTGGTTGAAGAGTTCCTCCATGGCGGGCTTGATGACTTCTTTCTCTTCAGTTCCGGCAAATTCGTCCTCGTTGTCTTTCGGGTTCAGTGCCAGTACCGCAATGCGCGGATTGTCCAGATAGAAGTCGCGCTTAAGGGTGTTTTGCAGGGTGACCATCCTTTCGATGACCGTTTCCTTTGTGATGGCAGCCGACACTTGGCTAATGGGCAGGTTGTCGGTAGCGAGTGCAATGCGCAGTGTGCCAGCCATCATGATGGTGAGCGGCTTCTTTTCGGCTACCACTTTCTTCTGAATGTATTCGGTCTGCGATGCAATGCCGTCGGCTGTGGGCTGGCTGAAGTTGAACGGCGCAGTGACGAGCACGTCAATCTTGCCTGCACTGAGGTCCTCAAGGGCACGGTCCAAGGCAGTGACGGCAGCTGTCTGCGCTTCGGGCGTAACGGTGCCGTACTCCACCTTGATTTCTTCCTCGCCAAAGCAGTTAATCATGTTGATGCTCTTGTCCTGCACTTGGTCAATGGTTTCGCGAACTACAAAGTTTGTGGGACTGTTGATAGTCTTGCGGTGGTAAGTAGCCACCTTGGGCGAGCCATATATGACGGGTGTGCAGATGTCGAGCATGTCTTCGGCCTCGAAGGTCTTGAGGATGATTTCGTAGCCGATGCCATTGATGTCTCCTTGGGTTATTCCTATTCGTATCATGATGTGAGGTAATTGTTTTATTGGGTTGAAGATTCCTGATGGGTTGTGGGCTGGGGCAGTTCCAGTGTGTAGAGGGCGGCTTCGAGACGGCGCAGCATGGTGCGCTTCATTTTGTCGGGGGCAAAGACGAAGCCTTCCACGACGATGATGCGGTTGTTTACCGTGTCGATGCGCGAGTGGCTGATGAAGGGGCCGCCCATGGCCTCGCCCGTCATTTCCCACAGTCCGCGTGCCTCCATAGCGTAGTTGCCCCTCACGGTGATGCCTTTGGTCCAGACGTAGTCGCGGTTGGTGGCCATGACCGAACCTTTGTGTTCGCCGGGTATGTTGTCGGCCATCACTTTGTCGCGCAGGGCAATGTAGGGGTTGCGGGTCAGCATTTTCTCGCTGACATAGGGCAAGCTGTAGATGCAGATGTTCTGGATGCTGCTGAGGCCGTCGTTGCTGGCCCAGATGAAGTCCTTGCCCACCTTCATCTTTTTGAGGTCAACGGGAATGTAAAATTCGCAGCCGAACATTTCCTTGACCTTCTTGGCGAACTTCACGTTGTGTTCGTAGTAGAAGTCGTTGGCTGCGGCGTTGATTTCCTCCGAATTGATGAGCGAGGTAATGTCCTTTGTGCGCTCGGTGATATGCTGGCTCACGCTCACCTGGTCGGGGCCTTGCAGGGTGATGATCAGTTGCGGAGTGGCGTGTACGTCGCGTTCTACCTTCATCTTCGCCATGGTGTATTCGCGTCCGATGTTTATCTTGACGATGTTGCGGAAGATGTTGGTGATGTGGTTATAGTGTTTCTCCGTGATGTGGCTCTTGTGGAACTGCTCCTCCACTTGTGGCAGGCCCAGCAGGGGCTTGTCGAGGATGGTCTGGATAGCTTTGCCGGCATAGCCCTGATAGACGGAGTCGTCGCAGACAACCATTACTTCGTAGGGATTGCCGCTCGATTTCGGTGTCAGCAACGAAGCCGTGCGCTTGCGTTGACCGTTGGGGTGCCGCTCGCCGCTGCATCCGCAGACCAGTAGCGCGGCGAATATGATGAACAGGGTGTGCAGTCTAATCTTCTTCATGATTCATCTGTTTTTGTGTTGACAACAGGCCGCACGCCGCCCAGATGTCTTGTCCGCGTGAGGCACGCAGGGTGGCTGTGATGCCATGGTTGTTGAGGTAGTCGCGGAAGGCATTCATCCTTTCGGGCGTAGTCTCCTGCAAATCTACATCGGGAATCTTGTGCCACCGGATGAGGTTCACACGGCAGGGCAGTCCTTGCAGCAGTCGGCAGAGTTCCTTGGCGTGCAGATTGGAGTCGTTGGTGCCTCCCAGCATGGTGTATTCAAAGGTGATGCGCCGCTGGTGAGTCCAGTCGTACTGTTTCAGCAGCGCAATGATGTCGGCGATGGGAAACTGTCGCTCGGCGGGCATCAGTTGCATTCGCTGTTCGTGGATGGGCGAATGCAGGCTGATGGCCAAGTGGCAGTCGCATTCGTCAAGGTAACGGCTCAGGTTTTTCTTCAGTCCTGCCGTCGAGACTGTGATGCGTCGTGGGCTCCATGCCAGTGCGTATGGAGCAGTCAGAATCTCCAGCGAGCGCATGACCGCGTCGTAGTTGTCGAGCGGTTCGCCCTGGCCCATATATACAATGTTGGTAAGTGTTTCGGGCTTCTCGATGGAGTAGATTTGGTTGAGGATGTCGGTGGCCGTCAGGTCGCCCTGCCAGCCTTGTTTGCCTGTCTGACAGAAGAGGCAATTCATCTTGCAGCCCACCTGACAGCTGACGCACAGTGTGGCGCGTTCTCCGTCGGGGATATAGACGGTCTCTACAAACTTGCCGTCAGTCGTGGGGAACAGGTATTTCACGGTGCCGTCGGAACTTTTTGCAGCCTCCAGGGGTGCAGTGCGCCCCACGCAGTACTGACTGCTGAGCCTTTCGCGGTTTTGCTTCGATAGGTTCGTCATCTGGTCAATGCTGTCGGCTCGCTTCTGGTAAATCCATTCGGCCAGTTGCTTGGCTGTGAATTTAGGCATGTGGAGCTCCAGGACCAGTGCCTGGAGCTCTACGAGAGTTTTTCCTATGAGGGGTTCTTTTACCATGCAAACAAGGGGTACTGCTTCATGGTCTCGTTCACTTCGCTGCGAACCTTGGCGATGACAGCCTCGTCTTCGGGTGCGTTGAGCACTTCTTCAATCCAGGCCGCAATCTGCACCATGAGGTCTTCCTTTGCGCCACGGGTGGTAATGGCCGGTGTGCCGAGGCGGAAGCCACTGGTCTGGAAGGCCGAGCGTGTGTCGAAAGGCACCATGTTCTTGTTGATTGTGATGTCGGCAGCCACCAGTGCGTTCTCGGCCACCTTGCCAGTGAGGTCGGGGTACTTTGTGCGCAGGTCAACCAACATGCTGTGGTTGTCGGTGCCGCCGCTGACGATGGTGAAGCCACGCTTGATGAGCTCGTCGGCCAGCACTTTGGCGTTCTTCTGCACCTGGGTGGCATACTGCTTCCATTCGGGCTTCAGTGCTTCGCCGAAGGCTACGGCCTTGGCTGCAATGACGTGCTCCAGCGGGCCTCCCTGCTGTCCTGGGAACACTGCGGAGTTCAGCAACAGCGACATCTTCTTCACCACGCCCTTTGGAGTGGTCAGTCCCCAAGGGTTGTCGAAGTCCTTGCCCATAAGGATGAGTCCACCACGAGGACCGCGCAGGGTCTTGTGGGTAGTGGTGGTCACGATGTGAGCATACTTCACGGGGTTGTCGAGCAGTCCTGCTGCGATGAGACCAGCCGGGTGAGCCATGTCAATCATCAGCAATGCGCCCACTTCGTCTGCAATCTTGCGCATACGGGCATAGTCCCATTCGCGGCTGTAGGCCGAGCCTCCGCCGATGATGAGCTTAGGCTTGTGTTTGCGAGCCAGCTGTTCCATCTCGTCGTAGTCCACGCGGCCCGTCTCCTTGTTCAGGTTGTAGCCCACGGGACGGTAGAGTATGCCGCTGGTGTTGACGAGCGAACCGTGGCTGAGGTGGCCACCGTGGTCAAGGTTGAGTCCCATGAAGACATCGCCAGGCTTCAGCACAGCCAGCAGTACGGCTGCATTGGCCTGTGCACCAGAGTGGGGCTGCACGTTGGCGTACTCCGCACCGAAGAGCTGGCAGGCACGGTCGATGGCCAGTTGCTCAATTTCGTCAACCACCTGGCAACCGCCATAGTAGCGGTGGCCAGGGTAGCCCTCGGCATATTTGTTTGTGCAGTAGCTGCCCATGGCCTCCATGACCTGGTCGCTTACGAAGTTCTCACTGGCAATCAACTCAATGCCCTTGAGCTGACGCTGATGTTCTTTCTCGATGAGCGAGAAGATGACATTGTCTCTTTCCATTGTCTGTTTATTATAATGTGTGTATTTTGGGTTGTTTCTTCCTTTTAGGGCGCAAAGTTACGCAAAAAGGTTGTAATGAACAACGGATTCCTGTAAAAACTCTCTTTTTAGGGACTGAAAACGTCTGCGAAAGGCTGTCGCAGGTCTGCAGATGCGTCCGACTTGTGTCAGAAAGCCGAAAAACGGACAGTGCGGTTTCATGCCAACCGAAGTCTCACTTCAGTGCTACTTTTGTCTCATCACAGTGTGACTTCTGTGGCAGTGCAGTGTGACTTCTGTGGCAGTGCAGTGCGGCTGCGGTGGCAATGCAGTGGGACGACAACGGGAGAACTGTGCCGCCTGAGTAGCACAGTTCTCCCGTTGTCGTGGCATAGTTCTCTCGTTGGTGTCTGCCTTATACGCCGCCCTCGTCGCTGGGGTCTATGGTCAGACCGGGATGGATGGGCTCGGTGTCCAGGTCTGTGGCCTTGTCGAAGCTGACAGTACCTGCGGGCGTGATTTTCAACTGGATGGGGTAGGACATATCAGCAGTCTCGTCGGGGTCGCCCACGGTGGCGATGAAGTAGAGAGCCGTGTGGTCGTCCTGTTTGGTATAGTCGTAGGTGAAGCCCACAAGGGCCGAGCTGTTCATAAACTCGCTGGGCACAAGGGCCTTGAAGTCGTGCTTGGTGAAGGTGCGCTGGAGCACGGTGCGGTTTCCCTGCACAATGCTGAGCGTGACTTGGTTGTCGTGGTAGTCGTCGCCCTGTGGGTTGCGCACGACGGGCATGGAGTCGTTGTGTGTGAAATCATAGTGGTAGGCAAAGGTCTGCCCGTTGACCTGGACGCTGTCTGTGATGTGGAGTTCGCGCAGGTTGATGATGCCCGTGACGGAGTCCACGGTCTCCACTTCGCGCTGTGGGGTGGGTTGCTTGGGCGTGCCTTTGCAGCCCATGATGAGGGCTGTGGCCAGCCCGATGACGATGGCGTGTGTGCGTGTCATAAATGCTATTATTTGTTGCTTTGTTACGGATTTTTCTGCAAATATAGCATTAAACTGCGTTAACAGCCAAGCATTAGTCCAAAAAAAGAATAAAATGGTTTCGGTTTCATGGAAAAATGCCGTAACTTTGCAACAAATTTGCAACTTTTAAGTCATGAGTTTATTCAAGAAGAAGAATAAGAGGAACTGGCACGTGAAGTCGGGCGAACCCCTGACCGAGATGGACCGCCGCATTCTGGCCATTCAGAACAAGGGCCATCTGGTTCCTACACGCGAACTGATTAAGACTCCCCAGCAGATAGAGGGCATACGTGCCGCCGGCGTCATCAACACGGGAGTGCTCGATGCCGTAGCAGCGGAAATCCACGCCGGCATGTCCACGCTCGACATAGACAACTTGGTCTATCAGTACACCATGGACCACCACGCCACTCCCGCCTGTCTGGGCTACGAGGGCTTCCCAAAGAGCTGCTGCACAAGCATCAATGAAGTGGTGTGCCACGGCATTCCCAACGCCAACGAGATACTGAAGGAGGGCGACATTATCAACGTGGACTGCACCACGATACTTGATGGCTACTTTGCCGATGCCAGTCGGATGTTTGTCATCGGACGAACTACGCCCGAAAAGCAGAAGCTGGTAGATGTGGCCTGGGAGTGCCTGAAGATAGGGCAGGAGACGGCCAAGCCCTATTGCTTTGTGGGCGACCTGGGCAACGCCATTGCGAAGCACGCCCACAAGAACGGATTTACCATCGTGCGCGACCTCTGTGGCCACGGCACGGGCAACGCCTTCCACGAAGAGCCGGATGTGGAGCACTACGGAAAGAAAGGCAGCGGAATGCTCCTGGTGCCGGGCATGGTCTTCACCATCGAGCCTATGGTCAACATGGGCGACTGGCGTGTGTTTGTGGACGAAGAGGACGAATGGACGGTCATCACCGACGACGAACTGCCCTCCGCCCAGTGGGAACACACGTTTGTTATGACCGAGACGGGCGTGGAAATCCTTACACACTAAGGGAAGTGAAAACAGTGTACAATGTATGATATTATTAATGATGAAGTATGTATATTCTTGCCATAGAATCTTCTTGCGATGACACCAGTGCAGCTGTGCTGAAAGATGACATCCTGTTGAGCAACGTGACTGCTTCGCAAGCTGTGCACGAAGAATATGGTGGCGTGGTGCCCGAACTGGCCAGCCGTGCCCACCAGCAGAACATTGTGCCCGTAGTGCACGCCGCCATCAAGCGTGCCGGCATTACGAAGGACCAACTCAGTGCCGTGGCTTTTACCCGTGGTCCCGGACTCTTGGGTTCGCTCCTTGTGGGCGTGAGCTTTGCCAAGGGTCTGGCCCGTGGCCTGGGCATCCCCATGATAGAGGTTAACCACCTGCAAGGCCATGTGTTGGCGCATTTTATTAAAGAATCGGAAGAAGACCACCATCAGCCCGATTTCCCATACCTCTGTCTGCTGGTCAGCGGTGGCAATTCGCAGATTGTGAGGGTCAATTCCTACAAGGACATGGAGATACTGGGACAGACCATAGACGACGCTGCGGGCGAAGCCATCGACAAGTGCTCGAAGGTGATGGGACTGGGCTACCCCGGCGGCCCCATCATCGACCGCCTGGCCCGGCAGGGCAATCCCGATGCCTTCAAGTTCTCCAAGCCCAACATCAAGGGCTACGACTACAGTTTCTCTGGGCTGAAGACCTCGTTCCTCTACCATCTGCGCGACTGGGTGGCCGAAGACCCCGACTTTGTGGAGCACCACAAGGCGGACCTGGCAGCCAGTCTGGAAAAGACGGTGGTGGACATTCTGATGAAGAAACTGCGCCTCGCCGTCAAGGAGACAGGCATTCGCCGCGTGGCTGTGGCGGGTGGCGTTTCGGCCAACACGGGACTGCGCAACGCTTTCCGTGACCACGCCAAGCGATACCACTGGCGCATCTTCATCCCCAAGTTCTCTTACACCACCGACAACGCGGCTATGATAGGCATCACAGGCTACTTCAAGTATCTCGACAAAGACTTTGCCAGCATTGACCTACCAGCCTACGCCCGAATGGAAAAATGAAAGAAGTACGCTATTTCTATGTGCCCAATGCGCTGACAGAACAGCAGTTGCCAGAGGAAGAGGCTCAGCACGCAGTGAGAGTGCTGCGTCTGCAGCCCGACGACGAAATGGTGCTCATCGATGGAGTGGGGAACTTCCACGACGCAGTGATTACCGAGGTGAGCAAGAAGCATTGCCGCTACCGCATCACCGCTACACGTCCGCAACGGAAAGCCTGGACGGGACACCTGCATCTGGCCATGGCTCCCACGAAGAACATGGATCGCACGGAGTGGACTGTGGAGAAAGCTACCGAGATAGGTTTCGACGAACTGACTTTCCTGAATTGCCAGTTCTCCGAGCGCACAGTCGTCAAGCCGGAGCGCATCGACAAGATTCTGGTCTCAGCCATGAAACAGAGCCGAAAGGCTGAAAAGCCACGGCTGAACGACATGGTTCCCTTTCGCGACTTCATTAAAAGCGTTACTTCTACAAACTTGTATAAAGAACTGACAAATAGGTTTATCTGCCATTGCTACGAAGAGCCGTCGCTGGGCGAAAAGAAACTGCTCAGGGACGTGCTTCAGCCATGCGAAAACACCCTTGTGCTCGTTGGGCCGGAAGGTGATTTCAGCATTGACGAAGTGCGAATGGCCGAGGCAGCGGGCTTCCAGTCAGTGTCGCTGGGACAGGCTCGACTCCGCACCGAGACAGCTGCACTGGTAGCGGTGCACTTGATGAATTTGACTCATTCTTGATGTATAACATAATTATAAATGATTGATAAAATGAAAAACTTCAGATTATTGGCAATGTTGGCCTGTGTGCTCATTGCGTTGGCTTCGTGCCACAAGTCAGACTACATTCAGGTGATACCCGAAGAAGCCTCCATCGTGATTTCGGCTAATTTGGCTAATATGGCAGAAGAGGGCGATTTGCAAAACTCGTCGCTCATGCAGACCGTCAACAAGTATATGGGGCTTATCACTGCTGGTGAAGCCAAGGAACTGTTGCAGGACTACATGAAGAATCCAGCCAAACTGGGCATCGACTTCACGCGCCCTGTGTTCATCTTCAAGGCAGGCGATTTCATCGGAATCACCCTCTGCGTTGCGGACGATGACAATGTGGAAGAATTTGTCAAGACGCTCACATCGCAGGGACTCTGCAACAACGCTACCGAGAGCGGCAAGACCCACTTGACGTTCCTGCTCGATGAGATTGTCTTGGCCTACAACTCCCATGCCTTGCTCCTGATGGCCAATCCTAACGGGGGCAACCCTGTGCAGACAGGCCAGATAGCCATGGGGCTCATGGAGCAAGAGAAGGACTACAGCTTTGCCCAGACCGAGACCTACAGCCAGATGGAAAAGCGTAGCGATTGCGACGTGGTGATGTTCAGCAACGGCATGGCTCTGTCGGAAAGTACGAAGGAAACGTTAAGCCCCTTCATTCCCGATGGGGTTCGTCTGCAAGACATTGAAATCGTTTCTTCCATAGCCTTCCAGAAAGGAAAGGCTGTGTTCTCAGCCGACATCAACGGAAAGTCGAATACCGCCCAGAAACTGCTGGAAGAGAGCAACAAGAACTTCCACAAGATAGAGGGACGCTACATCGACTCGCCCATGGAAGGCTTTGCAATCTGGGCTTGTGCAGGTGTGAAGGGCGAGTGGCTTCTGCAACAGCTGAAGCAAGACCCTCAGTCCTTGCAGCTACTGATAGGTATGGAGCGTGCCATCGACATCGATGCCATCCTGCGAACTATTGACGGCGACGTGGCCGTCACTATTCCACACGACTTCTCTGGAACTCAGGCACTGTCTGCTGCCGACTTCATGCTCATGGCCAACGTGCAGAACACGGATTTCCTCAAAGACGTTGACTACTGGCAAAAGTCGATGAAGGACTACGGCATCAGCATGACCCAGACAAAAGAGAACAACTACATCCTGAAGGCCAATGACTACACGCTGAACTGGGGCGTTGACGACGACAACATCTACTTTGCTTCGGCCAAGATGTTTGCAGCCAACGGCATCTCGAAGCGCAGTCAGCTGCTGACCCCATTGGAGGACGAAATCAAGAAGGCACAGTTCTTCCTTTACCTTGACCTCGAAACCATTTTTGGCAATTCCCACACAGGCACACCGCTGTTTGACAACATGCTCAGCCAGCTGAAGAGCATGACTGTCGTGTCGAAGAACACCAATAACATCGAAATGACGATGGCGCTGAAAGACAGCAACCTCAACTTCCTTAAAGCCATCCTGAAATAATGAACCAAATACAGTTGCTCCACACCCTGCCAAAGGTCTTTGCCTCGCGCAACGAAATTGTTTCAGACATCTGGAACCAGGATGTGACTTTCGAGAAAAACAAGCTCTACCTCGTTGAAGCCAATTCCGGCACGGGCAAATCGTCCCTTTGCAGCTATATTTTTGGCTACCGCAAGGACTACCTTGGAGACATCCTCTTCGACCAGCACCACGCCAGCCAGCTCACCATTCAGCAGTGGGTGGAAATCCGCAAAGCACACATCGCCCTCCTTTGGCAGGAACTGCGACTCTTTCCCGAACTCACAGCCTGGGAAAACGTGCAGATAAAGAACAAGCTGACAGGTTTTCAGAAGGCGGAACAAATCGACGAGTGGTTTGAGATGCTGGGCATTGCCGACAAGAAAGATGCACTCATTGGCCGTATGTCCTTCGGCCAGCAACAGCGCGTAGCTCTCATCCGCACACTGTGCCAGCCTTTCGACTTCGTCTTTGTGGACGAACCCATCTCACACTTGGACGATACCAACTCGGCCATCATGGGACAAATCCTCACAGCCGAAGCTGCTCGGCAGGGGGCAGGCATCATCTCCACCTCCATCGGCAAGCACATCGACTTGCCATACGATAAAGTATTTAAGTTGTAATGCGGAGTGGAAAGAAAGTGAAAAGTGAATAGTGAAAAGTGAAAAATTTAAATTTCAGTTTAGCCGCCATTAGGTTGCATTTACCCTTAGTAACTTAGATTTTTCACTTTTCACTATTCACTTTTCACTTCCCTTCCATCCTTATAATTCTCATCCCTAATTTCACCATGACACTCGTTTGGAAACTCCTCCGTCAACACATTTCTATACCTCAGTTTGCAGGCTTCTTCTTGGCCAACCTTGTAGGCATGGCCATCATCATGCTGGGCATACAGTTCTACACCGACACCCAATCCATCTACGACGGTGAAGACACCTTCATGAAGGCAGACTATCTGATTGTGAACCGAAAAGTGGGTGCAATGACCACACTCACAGGAAAGTCAAACGCTTTCAGCCCAGCCGACATTACCGACCTGAAGGCTCAGCCCTTTGTGCAGCAGGTGGGCATATTCACCCCCTGTGCCTTCGATGTGCGAGCCAGTTTCGACATCGAAGGTTTTGCCAACATCACAACCGACATGTTCTTTGAGTCCGTGCCCGACGCTTTTGTGGATGTCAGTTCCGACACGTGGAACTACCACGAAGGCGACACCGAAATACCCATCATCCTACCCAAGAACTATCTCGACCTCTACAACTTTGGCTACGCACAGTCGCGGGGTATGCCCAAACTCTCGGAAGGTATTATTGGGGCCATCAAACTGAACATCCGCATCAGCGGAAACCAGAAGCAAGCCCTCTGTAGCGGCAGGATTGCAGGCTTCAGCAGCCGACTTAACACCATCCTCGTCCCAGAGTCCTTCATGCAGTGGGCCAATCGCGAATATGCCCCATCACAGACTCCTGCTCCCACCAGACTGATTCTGCAAGTAAACAATCCCACCGACGACCGCATTGCTACGTACTTGCAGCAGCATAACTACGAGACAGATCAGGACAAGCTCAAAGCCTCGAAGACGACCTACATCCTCCGTATCGTCACCGCTATTGTGATGACCGTGGGGCTTATCATTGCCATGCTCGCCTTCTACATCCTTATGCTCTCCGTCTATCTGCTTGTGCAGAAGAACAGCACCAAGCTGGAGAACCTCCTGCTCATAGGTTACAGCCCCGCCAAGGTTTCTTTGCCCTACCAGATGCTGACGGTCCTGCTCAATGCACTGGTGCTGCTCATCGCTGTGGCAGTTCTCCTGCTGGCTCGGAATGTATATCTCGACACATTCCAGAACCTCTTCCCTCAGATGCAAGTGCCTTCCCTCTGGCCCTCGCTGCTGATTGGGGGAGTCCTCTTTTTGTTCGTCTCCGTGCTCAACATTATTGCCGTTAAAAACAAAGTTATGTCAATATGGAACAGGAAAGACTAATCGCTCTCTACAGCCAACTTACAGGTCAGGCTGCTCCCGCAAAGATAGAAAAACTCCCTGGTGCAGGGAGCAACCGCAGATACTATCGGCTCTTTCAGCCCGATGGTACCACACTCATCGGAGTCATTGGTACCAGCGCAGAAGAGAACCAAGCCTTCCTCCATCTTTCCCGTCACTTCGCCGACCGCCAGTTGCCTGTGCCGCATGTCTATAACCACACAGCCGACTACACGGCCTACTTGCAGGAAGACCTCGGAACTCTCTCCCTTTTTGATGCCATCAGTGCAGGCCGACAGCAGGGCGGACACTACAGCGATGAGGAAGAACTCTTGCTCCGTCGCACCATAGCCCAGCTGCCCCGTTTCCAGTTTGAGGGCGGCAGCCCAGACCTCTTTCCTCACTGCTATCCGCAGCCACAGATGGACCGCACCTCGGTCATGTTCGACCTCAACTACTTCAAGTATTGTTTCCTGAAACTGCAGTCCGTCGAGTTCAACGAATACCGCCTGCAAGCCGACTTCGACCGTCTTGCCGATGACCTCCTCTTGGAAGATGCCGACACCTTTCTCTACCGCGACTTCCAGGCACGCAACGTCATGCTGAGAGACGGACAGCCCTACTTCATCGACTATCAGGGCGGTCGCCGAGGCCCCATCTACTACGACGTAGCCTCCTTCCTCTGGCAAGCCTCCGCCCAGTATTCCGATACGCTGCGCCTCAAGTTAATCGACACCTATTGGGATGCCCTTCAGCCCTATCTGCACCGTGCCGATTGTCCAGCCTGTTATCAGGCACTGACCAAAGAACACTTCCTGCGCCGTCTCCACCTCTTCGTGCTCTTCCGCACCCTCCAAGTTCTCGGCGCATACGGCTATCGCGGCCTCTGGGAAAAGAAGCAGCACTTCATTGACAGCATCCCCCTTGCGCTCCAGAACTTGCAACGCGAATTGCAACTGGGCACCTGCGATGCCTATCCCAATCTGAAAGAAGTGGCAGAAGCCCTTTCGTCCCATTCCGAATCGCCAAATTTGTCCAATTGTCAATTGTCCAATTGTCAAATCCCCGGTCTCCGAGTCTATTCTTTTTCCTATAAAAAAGGAATCCCTGCCGACACAACCGGCAACGGCGGAGGCTACGTGTTTGACTGCCGCAGTAGCAACAACCCTGGCCGTTACCCTCAATACCGCAATTTAACTGGACTCGATCAGCCCGTCATCGACTTTCTGGAACAAGACGGCGAAATACTCCAGTTCCTTTCCCACATCTACCCGCTCGTTGATTTCCACACTCAACGCTGGATAGACCGAGGCTTCACCGACCTCCAGATTTCTTTCGGCTGCACAGGCGGTCAGCACCGTTCCGTCTATTGTGCGCAGCACGTGGCTCAGCACATCCACGACCGCTTTGGCATACCCGTTTATCTCTGCCATCGCGAACAGGGGATAGAAACGGTGCTCTGAGTTTTATTGATGCCACAAAAAAGTCCAGACATTTGGAGCATGGTGTCCAAATGTCTGGATTATCATAAGTATGCTGGAGAATTGTGTTAATTCACAACATCTTCTTCGTCATCGTCCTCCACCTCTTCAATGGTTTCAATGTCTTCGATTTCGGGTGTGGCATTCTCAAGGTCGAGTTCGTCGTCATCCTCATCGTTGTCATTTTCGTTTTCCTCTTCAGGCAGGTCGTCCAGATCCTCGTCTTCTTCTTCATTGTCATTCTGTTCCAGGTCCTCGTCATCGTCCTTGATAGAGAAATCCATCTTTACTTTCTCAATCTTTGGCTTAGGTTTGAGGAAGATGGCTTCTATCCACCCGCCGCGCTCAATCTCCAGCACTTCGTAGCCGTCCTCTTGGCGACGGTCGATGATGCCGCCTTCGCGGTGCATCACCTTTTCGGGCAGTGTGCTGCAATCCACAAAGAAGACAGACTCGATGATGTCCTGAATGCTCAGCGGCAGTCCCTTCCAGCCTGTGCCCATGTTGTGCTTGATGAGTTCCAGCACTTCGGTTGCATCCAGATGCTGAATGTTTTCGAGTGTCAGGTCAGTGATTTTCTTGATGGAATGTTTTCGGATGGCCACGGCATCCACTTCGCCTTCGCTGGGGTAGGAGAATATCTCGTAGTGCTGGTTCTCCAATTTTGCCACGGCATCTTCGTCGGTGCGGTCCAGGTATTTGATGTCGAAGACGGTGCGGATAATGTTCATGTAGTGCGACTCCATTTCTGCATAATCTTCTTCCTTCTTACCTTCCACAAGCATGTAGGCGAGTTCGCTTTCTGATATGGACCAAACGTTGCCCTTGGTGAGTTCGTCGAGTGTCATTTGATGTTTCTCTTTCATTACTAATTTTACTATTTGACGATTTACAATGTACGATGTACGATTTCGATGTACGATGTGTGATGTTCTATGCACGATGTTTTTATTTGAACGGCTTCATTGTACACAGTACATCGTTTATTTTACATCTTACAATTTTGCGGCAAAATTACTACTTTTATTTGTGTTGTGCAACATCTTTTCCCTTTTCGGTGCTGAAAAAGGGTGTATTTTTGCTGTTTTATTATAGATAATGTGTAACTTTGCAAACAAAACCCTGATTTGTTATGAAAGAACTACAGTTAAAGTACGGTTGCAATCCCAACCAAAAACCATCACGTGTCTATATGGAAGAGGGCGAACTGCCCATTGAGGTGCTTTCGGGTCGTCCTGGTTACATCAACCTGCTCGACGCGCTCAACGCTTGGCAGTTGGTGCGCGAGCTGAAGGCTGCCACGGGGCTGCCAGCCGCTGCCAGCTTCAAGCACGTAAGTCCTGCGGGTGCCGCCGTGGGCATCCCCATGAGCGACACGCTGAAGCGCATCTACTTTGTGGACGACTTAAAACTGCCGCTCAGTCCCATTGCCACGGCATACGCACGTGCGCGGGGTGCCGACCGAATGTCGAGCTACGGCGACTTCATCGCACTGAGCGACACCTGCGACGAAGCTACGGCACTACTCATCAAGCGTGAAGTGAGCGACGGAGTGATTGCACCCGACTACACGCCTGAAGCACTGGCCATTCTCCGCGAAAAGCGCAAGGGCACATACAATGTCATCAAGATGGACGCAGACTATCGCCCTGCCCCCATTGAACGTAAGCAGGTCTTTGGCGTTACTTTTGAACAGGGACGCAACGAGATTGACCTGACGGGTGACAACCTCTTCGAGAACATCCCCACACAGAACAAGGACTTCACGCCCGAAGCCAAGCGTGACCTGAAGATTGCTCTCATCACACTGAAATACACGCAGTCCAACTCGGTTTGCTATGTGAAGGACGGACAGGCCATCGGTATCGGTGCAGGGCAGCAGAGCCGCATCCACTGCACCCGACTGGCTGGCAACAAGGCCGACATTTGGTGGCTGCGCCAGTGTCCCAAGGTGATGGCTCTGCCCTTTAAGGAAGGCATTCGCAGGGCCGACCGCGACAACACCATTGATGTATATATCGGCGAGGAATACGAAGATGTGCTCCGCGAAGGCACGTGGCAGCAATTCTTCACAGAACGTCCTGAACCGCTCACACGCGAGGAAAAGCAAGCGTGGATTGCACAGAACACAGGCGTATGCTTGGGTTCGGACGCATTCTTCCCCTTTGGCGACAACATCGAGCGTGCCCACAAGTCGGGCGTGCAGTACATAGCCCAGGCAGGCGGTTCGGTGCGTGACGACCATGTGATTGAAACCTGCGACAAGTACGGCATCGCTATGGCCTTCACGGGCATTCGGTTGTTCCACCATTGATGTTTTGTATGTCCTTTTTCATTTCCTCCCCCCTATGGCTACAGACAATGAAATCATGCGTGCCATTATGAATGGCATTTCGTTTGCTGGCGCAAAGACAAAGAAGGCCGAAGACCCCAACAAGGTGAAGACCAAAGCACGCGGTAAGCAATACCGCACGGGTGCTCACGGTTCGGGTGCTGCCAAGCATAAGGCTGAAATCCGCCAGAAAGTAAAGAACCGTCCCTCGCAGCGGAAAGGACGGTAATAATGCATAATAAATGAGGAATTAGGAATGTGGAATTAGGAATTGATACTGAAGTGTTCACAGTAACCATTCCTCATTCCACATTCCTCATTCCTCATTATTCTGAATTACTTGTAAAAATACGACTTGACAAAGGCGGCGACTTGCCGAGTGTATTCCTGCTGGTGGTCGTGGTAGGAATAGGCGTGGCGTGAGCCTGGGGCTTCCCAGATAGACTTGTTGCGTGGCTTTGCCCGATAGAGCTGGTGCACCATGTCCGTAGGGACGTAGTGGTCTTCGGTGCCGTGGATGAAGAGCATGGGCTTCTCGGCCTTCTTCAGCTGTTCCAGGGCAGAGGCTTCGCGGAAGTCCCAGCCGTACTTGTAGCGGCAAATCTGGTTGGCGATGTGCATGAAGGGAAAGGCGGGAGCGTTGTAGTTGTGCCGGGCAACGTAGGCAAATTCGTCCCACACCGAAGTGTAGCCGCAGTCTTCCACAAAACACTTTACGCAGTCGGGCGTTTCCTCCCCGGCCAGCATCATGGCTGTGGCGGCTCCCATGGATATGCCATGAATGACCACACGGTCAGCCGTGAGGGTCTTCAGCCACAGCTGTATGTCCTTGCGGTCGTTCCAGCCCATCTGGATGTGGGTGCCGCCGCTACGTCCGTGGGTGCGGAGTTCGGGCAGCAGGACATTGAAGCCCAGGTCGTGCTGATACATGTAGGCAATGTGGAGCATATGGTAGGCACTGGCCCGATGGCCGTGGATGACGACAGCCGTGTTGGGCGTGGGGTGGGGAGCGGGGATGTAGTAGGCATGGAGCGAAACGCTGTCTGGGCTAAGAATCATCGTGTCGCGCAGCACACAGTTGCGTTCCAGCGAGCGCATCCATGGCTTCAGGTAGGGATATTCGCTGTACATGTAGTTGAGCGTTTGCTTCTCGTCGGTGTGGGAAGGGTGGAGTCCGGCATACACGATGTAGTAGCTGACAGCCCCGACGAAGAGCAGCAGGAGGGTGAGAACGAAGAAAATCATGTACCACAGGAATTTGGTGGTCCACTTCAGACTGCGGTCCAGAACTCCCAGCTGGCCTTGGCCTGCAGCAGCAGCATTTCGAGGCCGTTTTTGACTGCGGCCCCCCTTGCTGCCCCGCGTTGCATGAATTGGGTTACTTCGGGATTGTACACGAGATCGTACAGCAGATTTCTCGGTGTCAGTGCCTCGTAGGGCAGGGCGGGACTCTCGTCCACGTGTGGATGCATTCCGCATGGTGTGCAGTTGATGATGACGGGATATTGGTTGATGATTTCGGGCGTGAGGTCGGAGTAAGAGAAGACGGAGCCTTCCCCCCTTCTGCTGACAAATCGCACTTCCTCCAGCCCCAGCTTTTCCTTCAGTCCGTAATGGACGGCTTTCGATGCGCCGCCCGTGCCGAGGATGAGGGCGCGCCGGTGCTCAGGCTTCAGCAGGGGGCGGATGCTCTCTGTGAAGCCGATGACATCGGAGTTGTAGCCAATGCGTCTGCCGTCCTCGGTGATTTTCACCACATTCACGGCTCCGATGGCTGTGGCTTCGGGGCTGAGTTCTGTGAGGTAAGAGATGATTTGCTGCTTGTAGGGGATGGTCACGTTATGGCCGCGCAGGTCGGGGTGTGCACGGAGCATGTCGGGATAGCCGTCTATCGAGGGCAATTCAAAGTTGATGTACTGAGCATCAATGCCTTCACGCTGAAACTTCTCTGTGAAGAACTTGCGCGAGAAGGAATGGCCCAGCGGGTAGCCAAGGAGTCCGTATTTCATTTTTCTGCTGTGTATCTGATGCACATGCCAAAGACAAGGCGTTTGTAACTGGTGTGCCGAAATCCCGCCTTACTGATGATGGCCTGCATCTGTTCAGCCTGCGGCACGGCATCCATGGTCTCTGGCAGGTAGGTATAGGCAGTGCTGTCGTGCGAAATGAGCCGTCCGATGAGCGGCATTACTACCTTTTTATATATATAGAACAGTTGCTTCATGGGGAAACTGACGGGTGTGCAGAGGTCAATCACACTCAGCTGTCCGCCCGGCTTCAGCACACGGTACATTTCGGCCATGCACAGATCCAGATGCTCGAAGTTGCGCAGGGCGAAGGCCGAAATGACGGCATCGAACTGCCCCTCTGCAAACGAGAGCTGTTCGCAGTCTTCGTGCCGAAACGTAATGTGCTGGCTCAGTCCTGCTTCGGCCACCTTCCGGCGGCCCACCTCCATCATGCCTTCGCTGATGTCGCACCCCACCACCTGCGCTGGGTGCAGCCGACGGTAGGCCAGTAGCGCAAAGTCGCCCGTGCCCGTGGCAATGTCGAGGACAGTCTGTGGCTTGAAAGGCCTCAGATAGTCGATGGCCCCCTGTCGCCAAATGCGGTCAATGCCCAGCGAGAGCGTGTGGTTCAGCAAGTCATAGCTGTGGGCAATGTTGTTGAACATCGTCTCCACCTGCACACGCTTGCTGCCCTCCGCTCCGTATGGTTTTACTTGCTCATGCGCGTACATAAAAAGTTGGTCACGTTCTTTTCGATGCGCTGGGCAATGTCCTCCGACTCGTCGGCAGGAATGAACCGCTCGCCGATGATGTGCTCATACAGCTCGATGTAGCGGTCGCTCACCGACTGCGCATACTCGTCGGTAATCTCCGGCATCACCTGTCCGGGCTGATTCATGAAGTTATGGTCGATGAGCCACTGACGCACAAACTCCTTCGAGAGCTGACGCTGCGGCTCGCCCTTCTCAAACTTGTCCTCGTAGCCCTCTGCATAGAAGTAGCGGCTGCTGTCGGGCGTGTGCACCTCGTCGATGAGGTAAACCCGTCCGTCGCGCTTGCCAAACTCATACTTCGTGTCCACCAGAATCAGTCCCTGCTTGGCTGCAATGCGCGTGCCCAGTTCAAAGAGGTCGCGGGTGTAGCGTTCCATCTGCTCGTAGTCCTCCTTCGACACGAGTCCCTGGCTGATGATTTCCTCCTTCGAGATATTCTCGTCGTGTCCCTCCTCGGCCTTCGTGGTCGGCGTGATGATGGGGGTGGGGAACTTCTCGTTCTCTCTCATGCCGTCGGGCAACTGTATGCCGCACAGCGTGCGATTGCCAGCCTTATACTCCCGCCATGCAGACCCCGTGAGGTAGCCACGGATAATCATCTCCACGCGGAAGCCCTCACACTTCAGGCCCACCGTGACCATCGGGTCGGGCGTAGCCAGTTTCCAGTTGGGCACAATGCTGGCCGAAGCGTCCAGAAACTTGGCCGCAATCTGGTTCAGCACCTGTCCCTTGAACGGAATGCCCTTGGGCAGCACCACATCGAAAGCACTGATGCGGTCGGTAGCCACCATGACCATCAGGTCATCATTGATGTTGTAAACGTCACGAACCTTGCCGTGATACACACTTTTCTGTCCTGGGAAGCAGAAGTCAGTTCTTGTCAAAGCCTTTGTCATAACTCTATTTGTGTTTGATAAACCTTTCGGGCTGCAAATTTACGCTTTCTCTGCCACTTTTCAAAACCTTTTCCCCGAAAAGCCATAACTTTTTCTTCCCGCTGGCACAGTTCTCCCGCTGCTGCCGCACTGCACTGCCACCGCAGCGGCACAGTTCTCTCACTGTAGTAGCACAGTTCTCCCACCGCAGTAGCAAAGTTTCAAGACCGAAGCGTCAAAGTTTCAAGACCGCAGTAGCAAAGTTTTTTCACCGAAGCGGCACCGCATTGCCACCGCCACCGCACAGGCTTCCTGTCCCCATAACAGACAATCCCGCCACTTTTTCGGACGAAAACTATAAATCTCGCACCTTTCTCTCATTTTTTCTGCATCCCCCTGTCCTACATCTATGAAAAAGTTGTAACTTTGCGGCGGAAAAGAAAATAGTTTACTTCAGCTGTTTCATAGTTATGGTGAAAACATTGACAATAAAGGATTTCAGAAGCAAAATGGCTTTTTCTTTAGACCGTGCAGATGCAGGCGACCCTGTTGTGATACGCAGAAAGCACAGGCTCTATGCTATACTACCCGTAGATGTTCCCCCCGTAACAGAATCGGACAATGTGCCCAATGCCGTAACAAGGGACGCTATCTTGGAAGCTCAAAAGAGGACTGTGTATGAACCGGATAATCTTTTTTCAAGTGTGCAAGATTTATTTCGAGCCCTTAATGCGGAATGAAAGAAATATATCCATCCACTCAATTCAAAAAGGATTATAAACGCTATCGCAATAGTCCGAAGAAAATTGAAGCCTTGGAAATAGTGCTTGAGCTGTTGCGTCGTGAAATTCCTATTCCGTCAAAATACAAACCTCACTATTTAAAAGGTAGCGAATACAAAGGATGTTTAGAATGTCATGTTGGTAATGACTTCTTGCTTGTGTGGCTTGACGGTGACATTATAGAGCTGGTACGACTTGGAACACACTCGGAGTTGTTCGGGTAATAGATTTCCACCACATTATTATATTATATAAAGACACTACTTTTATTACTTATATTATTAACTCTTTTAAAACACAATTTTTTATGAAACATTTTACGTTTAGTCTAAAAATGTTGCTCCTCGCATTGTGCACAGTGGGAGGAGTGGGGTCTGCGTGGGCAGATAAGTATGTGAAAATAACATCTTCAAGTGACTTAACGGATGGTCAGTATTTGATTGTCTATGAGGATGGAAAACTTGCTATGAATGGTGGGTTGAAAACTTTGGATGCTGTGGGCAATACTATTTCTGTCACAATTTCAGACAATGCTATTGCATCTTCCACAGAAGTTGATGCGGCTGCTTTCACTTATGATGCTACCGCTAAGACATTCAAGAGTGCTAGTGGTTTGTATATAGGACAAACATCAGACGCAAATGGTCTTCAATCAAGTGCGACAACAACTTATACAAACACGGTTTCTTTTAATTCAGCAGGTAATGTAGATATTGTATCAGGGAAAGCATATTTGCGTTATAATTCGGCATCAAATCAAACTCGTTTCCGCTATTTCAAATCTTCTTCATATACAAATCAAAAAGCTATTCAACTTTACAAATTTGAGGCTTCATTACCAGATTCACGTATAGATTGCGTTACCGATTTGTCATTAACTCCAACAACCATTGATTTGAATGGTGCATCTTCTGTTACAGGTACATTTGTTCCATCTGCTACAGAGGTTGATGCATTAGGCGTAATTTATAGCTATTCAACTTCTGCAACTTCTGGCTTTTCTGTTGAGAGCGATGGAACTTATACAGCAACTTCCAGAGGTGAATACACTGTAGAAATAACCGCTACTCCAAATAATACAACAGATTATAAGGCTGTAACAGAAGAGGTAACAATTACGGTTGTCAATTCTCTTACTGTAACAACAACTTATAAGAAAGTCACTTCAGAAGCAGGTCTTGTTTTGGGCGGAAAGTATTTGATAGTTAATGAAGAAAATTCAAAAGCTTTGGGAGGAATCTCTGATACCTCTACAAAATATGGATTAGCCATTGATGTAACTATTTCAGACGCTTCTATTTCAATAGAGGATGAAGCTGTGAATATTTTAACATTAGAAAATGGTTATAGCGAAGGTTTTTATGCTTTTAAGGAAAGTCTTGATAATCTGTATTTGACATGGAAATCAGGTAACAGCCTCATATCAGAAAGTGGTAATTCAAATGCTTCTTCATGGGGGCTTACCTATGATGACAATGAATTGACAATAACAAATAAAGATGATGATACTCGATTATTGCAATATAATAAGGATAATCCTCGCTTTGCTTGTTATACAAGTAAACAAAAGCCTGTAGCACTCTACCGCCAAGTTGTTTCTGCAACTATTTCTGGTGCTGGCTATGCAACTTATTGCAGTAAGGAAGCTCTTGATTTCTCTTCTGTAGAAGGCGTAACTGCTTATATCGTTTCAGCCGTCAGTGACGAAAATGTTACTCTGACTGAAGTGGAAAGTGTTCCTGCTAATACTCCTGTTGTTCTGAAAGCTGCTGCTGGTACTTACTCATTGCCTGTTGTAGCAAGCGCACCTGCTGTAGGCACAAACTATCTGAAAGTTTCTGATGGCAGCAAGCAGGGTAGTGATGATGTGTTTGCTTTAGCTAAAAAGGGAGAAGATGTTGGCTTCTATGCTGTTAGTAGCAGTGTAACAATCCCTGCTGGTAAGTGCTATATTGACGGCACAGCAAATGCCAAGTCTCGCCTCAGTTTCAGCTTTGAGGGCGAAGATGCTACTGGCATCCAGACTGTAGAGAGCATCAAGGCTGACGGCGTATATTACAACTTGCGCGGCCAGCGTGTAGTGAACCCCGTGAAGGGCATCTACATCCTGAACGGAAAGAAGATTTTAGTAAAATAAAATTGAGATAGAGACTTTACAGAAATTGGGACAAATTAAGTCATTAATTAGGAGAAATTTATTATTTCACCTAAAATCCGCAACTAATAGTCATGGGGACTAATTTTGCTGTCTGGTGCTCCATTTGACGATTCTTCTGTCGTTATAGACGTGATTATGTTTGTTTCTTCCCCACCTTCCCCTTACCCCGTCAAGCATTGTAGGGGCT
>JAFTEV010000052.1 GCA_017453465.1 Bacteroidaceae bacterium
CATGCCATTGATGATTTTGCTTCTCTTGATTTGCAGCACTAAGGTAAGTGAAAAATCTGACATGGCAAAATCCTGGGCAACTTTTTGTTGCCCAGGAAATTATAAAGAAAATTAAACTAAAGTGCTGCGGAATTTAGGTTTCACAGAAATTTGGACAAATTGAATCGTTAATTAGAAGAAATTTATCATGATTCGTGAGATAACATATAGCAATTCGTTGGATAAAAAAGAAAATTTATCATAATTAACGACTTAATTTGTCCCAATTTCTGTAAAGCTCCACCCCCATTAACGTTAAGCAAACAAACGATATTTATTTACAAATAAAAACATAGAACATCATTATGAAAAAGACATATATCACTCCCGCTCTCCACGTAGAGCACATCCAGGTGGAACTGCCCATTGCTGTATCACAAACAACAATGTCTAAGAATTCTTCAAATAAAATCGAAAATTCTGGTGACATCCTCACCAAGGACCGTGGCGACTATATGCCAGAAGACAACGCCACATACGGCGACCTCTGGTAATTACACATTATTTATATAATAAGAAGCACCCACGCACACTGTATTCCAGTTCGTGCGTGGGTGCTTTGTTTTCCCCATGAAACTTTTACCAGCGGTCTTCGGGGAAGTATTCGTTGTTATAGACGGACGAGGGGACCAGCTCGATGAAGTCGAAGGAAAGCTCGTTGTTGGCCGATTCGAGTTTCTGCTGCATACGCAGGTAGTGGTCGGTCTTGCCGTCGGAAACGAAGGTGCCGATGATGCGGCGGATGACGTTCTGATTGTCGCGGAAGCAGAGCCACCACGTGCCGCCCGAAGGGGTGGTGGACTTGTAGTACGACTTGGGTCCTTTCATCCAGCCCAGGTTGTGCAGTGACTTGTCGAAGGAGGCAATGGCGTCTTCGTCGCCCAGACTGCTGTCGGACTGCCATCCGCATTGCTGCACACCGTCCTTACGCATATCGTAGGGGATGCCCGCTGCTGCTCCGTCGATGTAGCTCTGCACGATGCCACGTGAGCCGAAGCCTACACAGGTGAGTACGCGCAGTTCGTAGGTGCCAGCCGGCACGGGGGGCAGCTTGACGGTGAAGTCGAAGTTTCCCTTGATAATGACTTCGTCGCCCTGGTAGCAGTCGAAGTAAAGGATGCGGTTGCGCACATGGAGGTGTGTGTTCTTGTTGTAGGTGAAGTTCTTGGCCGAGCCGGGCTTGAAGCCCAGGCAGTGGTTGACGTTGGCCGAAGCGATGGCCCCTTGTCCGGCATTGCCATACTTTCCGTTCTCGATGTTGGAGAGCGTGTAGTGTCCGCGTGCGCTGCTGGTCATGAAGTCGGGCGAGAGGGAGGAGACATCCATGCGGAGTCGCTCGTTGAGCACTACGTTCTGTGTGTTGTCGTCGTATGCAATGATTTCGTCCAGGTACATGTAGTTGCCGTTGAGTGCAGTCTGGTCGATGCTGACCTGTGAAGGCGAGGAGACTCTGGCTCCGCGCACATAGACTCCGCGTTCATCGGCTCTGGACTGTACTCCACGCCGGTTGATGTAGAGGCCCGCTGCGGTGCCCGATGGATAGGAGCACTTCAGCAGAGAGTAGGGCATGAGGGTTTCGTACCAGTCGGCAATGTCGATTTTGCGTCGGTTCCAGTTCATGGCCAGTGTGGATTTCTCTCCATCTACACAGGTGAGCTGGTAGTATGTGGCTGAGAAGGGCAGCAGGTGGTAGGAAATGAATCGGTTGAGGGCATTGCGTCGGTCGGTTTCGTCGGTGATGTCCTTGTCGGCGGGGTACATGGGGTCGTAGAGTTCGTGTGCTTTCAGCCTCAGGTCGTCCAGGTTGTTGATGCCGTACTTTTCTTTCAGCACTTCGTCTTGCACCATGAAGGCGGTGTATTTGATGAAGCGGTGGGTCATGTAGGCCACGTTGTCGTACTCGTTGCCTGTGTGCACACAGAGTGCGTCATTGCTCCAGTCGATGGAGTCGCTGCCTATGGTGTAGGTGTCGTCGAGGTAGAGCATGAGCGAGTCTTTCATGCCGGTGACGGAGAGTGCGGCATAGTAGATGCTGATGGTGGAGTCGCGTTCCAGCACGGAGGGCAGAAAGTCGTTGGTGGTGCTGATGACGGTGTTGACGGTGTGGACCACGCCGTTCTTCACGGAGTCGTCGGCATGGGTGATGAGTGCGGAGTGGTTGATGTAGAGACGCAGCTGCACCTGGTCGCCCACGATGTCGGAGTCGCAGGTGATGGTCATGTAGCGTTGCAGCATGTTGGTGGTGGGCAGGGTTGCGTCGCTGTAGTCCGAGGTGAAATAGGCTTGTTCGATGATGGCGTTCAGGGCGATGGTATCGCAGTCTTCCTTGCTGAGCTGGCTGACCTGTGAGAGTCCGCGCTGGGCCAGGTAGGTGGCGACGGCTTCGTTGGTCGGCGCAAAGACGGTGTAGGTGCCGTAGGTGCCGAGCAACTGGGGCAATCGGAGGTTGCCTTTCTCTCCCGTTGCTCTCGAAACGATTTCGTTGAACATGGAGAATTGCTGGTGGTTCTGGAGGAAGTCGATGGCGTATTCAGCCTTGGCTGTGTAGTAGTTTTCCACACCGGGGTCATCGCTGCAGGCAGCAATGGCAAAGGTTGCCACCGCTGCTGCTGTGATGAACAATTTGTGAATGGTTTTAGTCAACATAAAGGTTAGTGTAAGGGGTATATCTGTGTGTGTTACAAGCCGAGTTTCTTGGCTATGTTCTTCGGAATAGCGTTCTTGTGGATGAGGATGTTCATGGTCTTGTAGGCAACGAAGGCTTTTGATGCATACCAGACACCTTTATATTTGTAGTCGGTGCCCCATGAATTTTTTACCATGAAGTATTCCTTGCCGTCCTGGTCTTTGGCGATGCCATAGATAAGCATACCGTGGTCGTCGGTCGTTTCCCAGTTGTCGTAGGCTTCCTGCCGCATCTGCTGAGTGACAGCGATTTCTGGCAGTGGCTTAGAGGTGAGGCCCTTCTTGCGGTCGGCTGTGGTGCTGGATTTTCCAAACCAGTGCTCATAGTCGCTGCCGCCTGTTTCCTTCATCTTCTGCACATCGGGGCAGACGGCGATTCCCTCGCGTGAGAATCCGTCTTCGCTGACATCGGCTCCCCATGCAAAGGTGTAGCCGTTCTTGACAGCAGACTCCATGACCTGCATAAATTCGTCGAGTGGCAGGTTATAGGAAAGTCCCCAGCGCCAGTTGTCCTGCACTTCAATGACAAATTGGCTGTAGAAGGGGTGGTGTGTGAAGCTGGTGAGGCTCACGTAGTCGTCCATGTTCAGCCCTGTGCTGGCCATGTAGCTCTGCGGGGTGTATTTCTTGCCGCCAAAGGTGAACTCTGTTGGCACCTCGCCGAGGTAGGCATCCAGTGTGGCGTTGATGGGCTTGAACCATACGGGCGAGAGCTTCTTCTGGTTGCTCTTTGCGATGGCTGCCACCTGTGGCTCCAGCATAGAGAAAAACTCGTTGAAGTTAGGCAGCGAGTCGCCATAGAGTGTGCCTGGAGCTGGCATTGCTTCTTCGGGAATCATACCGTAGTTCTTCATGCAATAGACTGCATCGTAGAACGAACCGCCCTGGCTGAAGTCCATGTCGCCATGCAGACGGACTGTGGCCTTGGCACGGTCTTCGTAGGTCTTGTGTGCCAGGTACATTTCGCACAGGTTGTATTCGCCTTTGCCCATGCGCAAGAGTTCGGCCTCGAAGAATCCAAGGCTGGAGTAGGCCCAGCAAGTGCCTGAACGGTTTTGGTTCTTTGTAGATGTGATGGGGTTTTCTTTTATGACCGTAAACTGAAAGCCCTCTTCCTCTTCTTTCTTGTCTTCTTGTGCAGAGAGGGTAGTGCTGCACAAAAGCAGCATGGATAAAAATTCAATCTTCATAAATGTTTGTTTTATTTGACAATTTTATAATTTGACAATTTAGCAATTTGACAATTGAACAATTTACAATTTGACAATTCTAATTCCTCATTCCTAGATCCTCATTCCTCATTAATAAAGGCTTCCACATCGTCAATGTGATAAGGAATAACCTTGTCGCCAATGATTTCGCACCCATCGTGGGTGATGAGAATATCGTCTTCGAGGCGCACACCGCCGAAGTCCTTGTATTGCTCTACCAAGTCGTAGTTGATGAAGTCTTTGTGCATACCTTGACTGCGCCAAAGGTCGATGAGGTGTGGAATGAAGTAGCAACCGGGTTCGTCGGTCATAACAAAGCCTGGCTGCATACGGCGGCCACAGCGCAAGCAGTTCAGTCCGAACTGAGTGCTGGGCTGCACTTCGTCGTCGAAGCCCACGTAGTTCTGTCCCAGTCCTTCCATGTCGTGCACGTCAAGTCCCATCATGTGGCCCAGTCCGTGTGGCATGAACAGGGCGTGTGCTCCTTGACGGACGGCTTCCTCCGTGTCGCCCTTCATCAGGCCAATCAGCTTGAGGTGGTCGGTCAATATGCGGCAGGCTCCGAGGTGCATGTCAAGCCACTTCACACAGGGCTTGGCATTGGCAATGACCCAGTCGTGGGCGGCTTCTACTGCCTGGTAGATTTCGCGCTGACGCTGTGTGAATTTGCCAGAAATAGGTGTGACGCGGGTGTTGTCGGAACAGTAATTTTCCTTGCTTTCAGCCCCGGCATCGCAGAGCATCAGTCGGCCTGCCTCCATTGGTGTGTGGCTGGGATAGCCGTGTTGGATTTCGCCGTGCATGGAGAGGATGGACTGGAAGCTGTAGCGGTCGCCCAGCGACATGGCAATGCCCTCGATGATGCCAGCCACATACTTCTCGCTAAGTCCCGGACGGCAGGTCTTCATAGCAGTGGTGTGCATGAGGTAGCCAATGTCGGCTGCGTGCTTCAGTTCAATGATTTCTTCGGGCTTCTTCACGGCTCGCATTTCCACGATGGCTTTGATGAGACGGACGGAAGCCTTCTCCTTGCTCTGCAGCGGATGAATGCCCACGAGGTCGGCAAGCTGAATCATGAGGTCGTGACGGCATTGCGGAACGAAGTGGATTTCTTGTCCCTGCTGCTTGGCACGGTCAATGAGGTTCTTCAGTTCGGCCATCGGAGCCGAGTTGCTGACTCCCACTTCAGTGGCAAGGTCTTTCACTGAAGGCACAAAGCCATACCAGATGATGTCGTCAATGTCGATGTCGTTGCCAAACAGATACTCCTGGTTGTTGTCGATGTCGATAACTCCGACCAGCCCTTCACGGCGTTGGCCAAAATAGTAAAGGAAGCAGGAATCCTGACGGAAACGATATGTGTTGCTGGGATAATTGTTCGGTGCATCATTGTTGCCGAAGAGCAGGATAAGTCCCGAACCCACTTTCTGCTTCAGTTCGTTACGTCGGTTGATGTATATTTCTTTGTTAAACATGGATTGAAATGTTGTTTGGTTTATGTTTCGATGAGAAAGAATGTTTAATCCTCCATCCCCAATTCGGCTTTCTTGGCTTCCACCAATGAATTAAGTTGGTGAGCCAGCCGTTTAATCTCCTTGATGTGCGGAGACTTGTCGTTGGTGGAAAGGTGGATCTTGTCGAGATTTTTCAGCATTCCATATCGGCCACTGCAATAGTTGTCGAAAGCGGCCTTGCTGTTGACTCGCTGAATTTGCTGGATGAGGTTTTGCAGGTTGCTGATGATGCCGTCAGCCTCCACTTCGTATGCTCGGCAGGTTTCGGTATAAAGCGTGCGGATGCGGCCTACCTTGTCCTGCATGAGTGCCTTTTCGTCGGTGGGCAACTGGCTGAGTTCTGCTGTCGCCCCTGTCAGCAAGTCGGGATAGTCGGCCTTAACTTTCATCAGCATGGACGGAGACTTGACTGCCTCCAGCCGACTGATGATGTCATCGAGATTGTACGACATGGCAGCACAGTCCTGACTCACTTTCTCGCCCTCAATGGTGTCGTTGTAGTAAGTTTCTTGTTCTACGAAATCGTCAGATTCGCTTGACTGCGATTCTGACGACTTCGTTTTGTTTCCGTTGCAAGCGGCAAAGGCTATGCAGATGATGGCGAGAAACAAGAAGTTATATGTATTTCTAAACATCATGGTCTGTGAAAGGGTTTTGCAAAAAAAGGCGGCTACCCATGGTGATGAGTAGTGCGGTGGATGATGCCCCTTGTCTTCAGGTCGTGCATGATGGGCATATCCTTCTTGTGCATTTCCTCCTTGTTGTGAGCAAGGTTATAGACATGAGTCGGTGTAGTACGATGTTTGATGGCCAACCAAATGTACGTCCATTTGTGTTTTGAATGAGAATACACTGCCATATTGATTCTGTTTAAATAAGTGATGTTGCAAAAGTATTACATTTATATCTTTCAAGCAAGAAAAAAGGCATATATTTGTCAAAACCACCCTTTTTTTGTTGCTTTTTTTTGTTGTTCTATACTTTTACGCTACCTTTGCACAACATTTTTAACAGAAAAAACAACAGTAATAATACAATGAGCACAGAGAACACAGAAGAAGTAAAGTATGAATCCGTCAGCTTTGTAGAAGAAATTTTGCGCAAAGACCTGGCCGAAGGTAAGAACGGTGGCAGAGTTCAGACCCGTTTTCCACCCGAACCCAACGGATACCTGCATATCGGACACGCGAAAGCCATTGCCATCGACTTCGGCATGGCAAAGAAATACGGCGGCGTTTGCAACCTCCGCATGGACGACACCAACCCCCAGAAGGAAGACACCGAATATGTAGAAGCCATCAAGCGCGACATCGAATGGCTGGGCTTCAAGTGGGGCAAGATACTCTATGCCTCTGACTACTTCCAGAAACTCTGGGACCTTGCTGTAGAGCTGATTAAGGAAGGCAAAGCCTACATCGACGAACAGACGAGCGAAGAAATTGCTGCACAGAAGGGTACACCCACACAGCCAGGCACCAACAGCCCCTACCGTGACCGTCCTGTCGAAGAAAGCCTTCGACTCTTTGAAGAAATGAATAGTGGCAAGATGGAGCCAGGCAAGATGGTGCTGCGTGCCAAGATTGACATGGCCAGCCCCAACATGCACTTCCGCGACCCCATCATGTACCGCGTGTTGAATATGCCCCACTGGCGTACTGGCACAAAATGGAACGCCTACCCCATGTACGATTATACACACGGCCAGTGCGACTACTGGGAAGGCGTAACCCACTCATGGTGCACCCTGGAGTTCGTAAGCCACCGTCCGCTCTACGACCTTTTCGTGGATTGGGCAAAGATAGCCGAAGGCAACGACAAGCCCTTGGACGATAACCGCCCACGCCAGACAGAGTTCAACAAACTGAACTTGACACACATCCTGCTCTCCAAACGCAACCTGCTGATACTCGTCAACGAAGGCGTAGTCAACGGATGGGACGACCCCCGAATGCCTACCATCTGCGGGTTCCGCCGCCGTGGTTACAGCCCCGAAAGCATTCTGAACTTCATCGACAAGATTGGTTACACAAAGTTTGATGCACTGAACGAAATGTCGCTCTTTGAAAGTGCCGTGCGCGACGACTTGAACAAACGTGCCCAGCGCGTGAGTGCCGTCATCAACCCTGTGAAACTCATTATCGACAACTTCCCCGCCGACGAAACGGAAGTCTATACAGCCCAGAACAACCCCGAAAATCCAGCCGACGGCACCCATGAAATCGAGTTTAGCCGCGAACTCTGGATTGAACGCGAAGACTTCATGGAGGAAGCTCCGAAGAAATTCTTCCGTCTCGGCCCAGGCAAAGAAGTACGCCTGAAGAACAGTTACATCATCCGCTGTTCCGAAAATCCAGCCGAATGTATGGTAAAGGACAGCGACGGCAACATCACCGAAATCCATGCCCAGCTCGTTCCCGAAACAAAAACAGGACAGGCTAACGCCAACATGAAAATAAAGGGCAAAACCATCCACTGGGTAAGCTGCCGCCACTGCATCCAGGCAGAAGTACGCAACTACGACCGCCTCTGGCTCGTTGAAAACCCACGCGACGAAGTGGCAGCCTACAGCAAAGCCCACGGAGACCTTCGCGGCATTGAAGCAATGCGTCCATTCCTCAACCCCAACAGTCTCGAAATCAAAACTGCATACGTTGAGAAATGGCTCACCACACGCCAACCCCTCGACTACCTCCAGTTCCAGCGTATAGGCTACTACAACGTGGACCCCGACTCCACACCCGACCACCTCGTCTTCAACCGCACCGTCGGCCTGACAGACGGATGGAAAAGAGGTTAGATGGTTATGCGGTTTTACTGTTAGACGGTTGTGCGGTTGGACGGTTGTTCTACCGCAAAACCGCCGAAGCGAAGCGACCGCAAAACCGTAAAACCGCAAAACCATAAAAACCGCTGAAGCATGAAAAACGACTACTACGACAGCGACGAATTTAAGGAAATCCTTGACATCTACGAAACATCGTCAGCATCAGGCACCACACCCTACCTCGATGCCGACGACTACGCCGATGTAGCCGACTACTACCTCAACTGCGACCAGCTCGACAAATGCTTCGAAAGTCTGGAAAGCGGACTTACCCACCATCCCAATTCCTACCCCCTGCTCTCCATCAAGTCCAGTGCCTACATCTTCTTGCACAAATACAAAGAAGCCGAAAAAATAATCCTCACACTCGACCCCTCCCACGAAGAAACACTCTACCAGAAAGCCCAACTCCAATACGCCCTTCATCGCAACACTCCCAAAGCAGAAGAAATGTTCGCCGACTGGATTGCCATCTCCCGTGAAAGCATACTCAGCGAAACCGATGAAGAAGACGAAGAACGCGCCCAAGAACAACTGCGCGACTGCTACATACACGTTATCACCTCCTTCATCGAACTCGCCCCCTCACGCCCCTACGACGAAGAGCTTGTCAAACGCTGGATAGAAGACTACATCGTCACCTTCTCCCCCCTGGGGCACTACGATTCCGACCTCATCCTTGCCGACACCGTCCGCGAAGAAAACCTCTTCGACATGATTATCCGTGTCTATAGTCAAATCCTCCAGACCGACCCCTACATCCGTTACGGATGGACCATCCTCGCCGCAGCACAATTCTCCTGCGACCTCTACGACGACGCCATCGAGTCTGCCGACTTCGCCCTTGCCGTCAATCCCGAAGACCACGACGCACGCCTCACCAAGGCACACAGCCTCTATGCCACCAACCGATTCACCGAGGCACTGCCCCTCTTCCAGCAATACATTGCAGACACCCACGACCCCAGCCAGTCACTCCCATACGCCATCTGCCTCATCGCTGCCGACCGAAAAGCCGACGCCAGGAAACAACTCAAGAAAGCCGAAAAATACTACGCCCGGTTTCGTTCCGACAAAGAATTCTATGCCACCAGCTGCTTCGAAATGGCTGATGCATACCTCACCCTTGAACACATCCCCCAGGCAGAACACTTCATCGACATTGCCCTGCGGCTCTGTCCCCACAACATCCACTACCAGCTCCTCAAAGGCACACTCCTGCTCATCCACGGCGACATTCACGGAGCCATTACCTACTTCATCTCCTACGTCGAAGGCAACCCCGATGTCATCGAGGCCACACTGCAAGTCGTCGTGCGCCTCATCATCTTCAACCTCGAAACCATCGCTCTCCAGCTCATCGACACCATAGAACAACTCACACCCCCCATCTCCAACATCCACAGACTCTACCCCTACAAAGCTTTGGCCTACATACGCCTCAACCAATACGACAAATTCTTGCGCTATCTGAAGAAAAGCCTCGAAACCTCTCCCACACTTACCCACGACGTTCTGGCCGACCTCTTTCCCGAAGACATGAACCCCAAGGACTACTATCAATACATGATAGAAAAACTGTGAAAAAAGTTGTTGAGACAACTTTTTTTGTTTCCCGAAATGTTTTCCTTTTTTAAGATGTATGGAGCTGTGAAATAAAAACGGATTGTGAAAAGTGCCAAAAAAGTCCGTTTTGTTTTGTTTTGTGCCCGCTTCGTTGTATCTTTGCAGCCAAATTTGGACTTTCTATGTCGAAGAAACAGACTAAAACGATAGGTAAAAAGAATAAAAGGGCAACGGCGGACCCGGATGCAGTCCATTTGAATGTGGTGGAAGGTATCGCCAAGAAAGATTTGTTTTCGTTCATCTTGGGCTTCATCCTCGTGGTGATGGCCATCTTCCTGTTGGTTTCTTTCGTCTCGTATCTTTATACCGGGGCGGTGGATTTTGATAAAATTGAAGGGATTTGCCAGAATGACTTTTCTGACGGGCATTTTCGGAATGTGTGTGGCCCAGGCGGTGCGTGGCTGGCGGACTTTTTCCTGAACAGGAGTTTTGGCTTGGCTTCGTTTTTGTTGATTCCCCTGATGGTGATGTTGGGGCTGAGGATGATGGGCATTTTCCGCATCCGATTGGTGCGGAAGACTGTGCTGGGGTTGCTTCTGATGCTGTGGTGCAGTGTGTTCCTTGCTTTTGTGGGTTCGATGATTCCAGGACTGGAGGATTCGTTCCTGAATCTGGGCGGCAATCATGGCAACATGGTGGTGCGCAGGGTGACGGCTGCCGTGGGTACGCCTGGGTTGTTGTGTCTGCTGCTGGTGACTGCCGTGCTTTATCTGATTGACGTGAGCGCAAGGACGATTGAGTATATTCGCAGCCTGTTCCGACTGAGCTTTATCAAAAAGATAAAGATGAGAAGAAGGAAGGAGGAGGAAGAAGAAGAGCGTGAGGCTGGTCTTGATGTTACCCGCGACGAGACTGAAGCGGAAGAGTCTGATTCTGCAGCGGGGCAAACGGACCAGACGGTGCCTGCCGCCGTGGACGAGGCGGGCGCGGAGGAGAAGGAAGATGAGGATGTGAGGATTGCCCGCGAGTTTGAGAAGGTGATGCAGGACAATGTGCTTGAGTTCCATGGTAACGATTTGCTGCCTCGGCCAGAAGCGGAAGCGGTGGCTGAGGGTGGGGCAGGACGTGAAGGTGAAAGGGAACCGACGTTTGACGTGACTGCCAGCAAGACGGAGGAGGGCACGGGCGAGATTGAGCGTGGAGACATCAATACGCCATACGACCCGAAGCTGGACCTGGAGTCGTATAAATACCCGCCTCTGTCGCTTATCGTCAGCGGCGTGGACAGTTCGCCCTCTATCGACATGGCTGAGCAGAATGCCAACAAGGACCGCATTACGCACGTGTTGCGCCAGTTTGGGGTGGAGATTAGCAGCATCAAGGCTACGATTGGCCCTACGATTACGCTCTATGAGATTGTGCCGGCAGAGGGTACACGTATCAGCAAGATTCGCAATCTGGAGGATGACATTGCGCTGAGCCTGGCTGCGGAGGGCATCCGCATCATTGCGCCGATTCCGGGTAAGGGTACTATCGGTATTGAGGTGCCGAACAAGAAGAAGTGTATTGTCTCGATGGAGAGCATCCTGAGCAGTAAGGTTTATCAGGACAGCACGATGGAATTGCCCTGTGCGGTGGGCAAGACGATTACCAACGAGGTGTTTATGTTCGACCTGGCGAAGGCTCCCCACCTGCTGGTGGCTGGTGCTACGGGTCAGGGTAAGTCGGTGGGACTGAATGCCATCATTGCTTCGTTGCTCTACAAGAAGCATCCTGCGGAGCTGAAGATTGTAATGGTGGACCCGAAGAAGGTGGAGTTCAGTATTTATGCACCGATTGAGAATCATTTTCTGGCTCGGCTGGAGGAGGAAGAAGACTGCATCATCACCGATGTGCAGAAGGTGGTGAAGACGCTGACTTCGCTCTGCCAACTGATGGACACTCGCTACGACCTGCTGAAGAAGGCTGGGTGTCGCAACGTCAAGGAATATAATGCGAAGTTCAAGGAACGCAAACTGAATCCTGAACATGGCCATGAGTTTATGCCCTACATCGTGGTTGTGGTGGATGAGTTCGGCGACTTGATTATGACTGCGGGCAAGGAGGTGGAACTGCCTATTTGCCGCATTGCTCAGTTGGCACGTGCGGTGGGCATCCACATGATTATTGCGACGCAACGCCCGCAGGCCAGCATCATCAGTGGTGCCATCAAGACGAACTTCCCTGCAAGGATGGCGTTTAAGGTAAGTTCCATGATAGACTCTCGCGTGGTGCTCGACCGTCCCGGTGCACAGCAGCTGATAGGCCGAGGTGATATGCTCTTCCTGTCGGGCAGTGAGCCAGTGCGCGTGCAGTGTGCTTTCCTCGACACGCCTGAAGTGAGCAACATCTGCCAGTACATTGCCAAGCAGCAGGGGTACCTTCACCCCATGTACCTGCCTGAAGTCATAGGCGAAGAGGGCGACACCGGCGGTGCAGCCAGTGTGGACGTGAAGCGGCTTGACCCGCTGTTTGCCGAGGTTGCCAAGTTTGTGGTCAACACACAGCAGGGCAGTACGTCGATGATTCAGCGTAATTACTCCATTGGCTATAACCGTGCGGGCAAAATCATGGACCAGTTGGAGAAGATGGGCGTTGTGGGGCCGCAGGTGGGCAGCAAGCCGCGTGAGGTGCTGATAAAGGACCCCATAACGCTGGAATCCCTGATTAACTCAATTGGATAATTTTTGTTGAGAGTTGAACGTTTAAAGTTGAGCGAAGTTACGTAAAAGTCTCTAAACTTTAAACGCTAAACTCAAATCTCTCTAAACTCAAATCTCAAATTTATAGCATAATGAAAAAGACTCTGAAAAAGTTCATCCTGATTGGGGTGGCAAAGAAAATTCTGTTTTTGGCGGTCATGCTGTTCTCTCAGTTTGCCTGTGCCGACAACGCTACGGCACTGCTCGACAAGGCTGCTGCCAAGTTTAAGGCAGCTGGCAATGTGAAGATTGGTTTCCAGGTGACGACCGAGAGTGGTTCGACAACGGGCTATATCGACATTGCGGGCAACAAGTTTCATTGCGACATGGCAGGACTGCGTGTGTGGTTCGACGGTGAAAACATGTGGCACTATGTGAAGAGCAACGAGGAGGTGAACATCACCAATCCGTCGGCAGCAGAGGCTGCCAAGCTGAATCCCTATTCGTTCATCTCTTTGTACAAGAAAGGTTATACCTGCAAGATGGGCAAATCTACGGCCAGCTACCATGAGATTCTTTTGACAGGGAAGAAGGGTAGTGCATACCAGAATGTGGTGGTACGGTTTGAGAAGAAAGACTACAAGCCTTTGTACATAAAGACCGTGACAGCCAAGCATACTACGGAGTTCACCGTCAATTCATACCTGACGAAGCAGAACTTCCCTGCCAGCACATTTACGTTCAATAAGAAAGACTTCCCGAAGGTGGAAGTGGTGGATTTGAGGTGAACTTGACTTTTCTGATTTCAAATCTCATATAAAAATAGATATTCTATGGAACACATTCGTTGTTTAATTATTGGCTCTGGCCCAGCTGGTTACACGGCAGCCATTTATGCAAGTCGCGCCAATCTGAACCCTGTGCTCTACGAGGGCATACAGCCTGGCGGACAACTCACCATCACTGACATGGTGGAGAATTTCCCATCCCATCCCGAACCCATCTCAGGCCCCGAACTGATGGACTTGATGCGCAAGCAAGTAGAAAAGTTTGGCGTGGAGATTCGCAGCCATTTGTGCGTGAAGAGCGACCTTTCCAAGGCTCCTTATGTCTTTACGTTTGACGATGAATCGCAAGTCGAGGCCGACGCAGTCATCATTGCCACGGGTGCCAGCGCGAAGTTTCTGGGACTGAGCGACGAAGAGAAATACCGTGGCATGGGTGTGAGTGCCTGTGCTACGTGCGATGGCTTCTTCTACCGCAAGAAGACGGTGGCCGTTGTGGGCGGTGGCGACACGGCCTGCGGCGAAGCCTCTTATCTGGCCAGCTTAGCTGCAAAGGTTTACCTGATTGTGCGCAAGCCCTATCTGCGTGCAAGCAAGATTTTGCAGGAACGTGTCATGAACAATCCGAAGATTGAGATTCTCTTCGAGACCAACACACTGGGCCTCTACGGTGAAGGCGGTGTGGAGGGAGCACATCTGGTTTACAGAAAAGGTGAGGCCGATGAGCGAAAGTATGACCTGCCCATCGACGGCTTCTTCCTGGCCATTGGTCACAATCCCAACAGTGAGGTGTTCAAGCCCTGGATTGAAACCGACGAGACGGGCTACATCAAGACCGAAGGAGCCACACCCAAGACCAACATCCCTGGAGTGTTTGCTGCCGGCGATGTGGCTGACCCCAACTATCGTCAGGCTATTGTGGCAGCTGGCAGTGGATGCAAGGCTGCGATGGAGGCAGAGAAGTATCTGGCCGACCAGGGACTTTAAACTGGTAATGAGTTGAGAGGTTATAGTTTAACGTTGAAAGAAGTTGCAGAAAAGTTTCTAAACTCTCAACTCTAAACTACCATTTATAACCGCGAATCCGCATGAACTTGCAGCAGGCAAAGACCTTCTATGTGCTGCTCTCTCGTAACCAGCGGCTGCGAGACCGCCGTCATCCCATGTTCGAGAAAAACATGGCGATGCGGGTGTTTGGGTACATCTTCGTTGCTTTCTGGGCAGTCTATCTGATGATGCTGGGCTTTGTCTCCTATCAGATGTTTGATGGCGGAGCGATGGAAGCCTTCGATGTGGTTGATGGCGGCATGATTTTCATTCTGGCTCTCGACTTTTTGCTGCGGTTTTTCATGCAGGAAACGCCGGCGCAGGACATCAAGCCCTACAAGCTGGTGCCCATTCCGACCCGTTTCCTTCTGAATGTTTTCCTCTTGCGCATGGGATTGCGCATCTACAATTTCTTTTGGTTCTTCTTCCTTATTCCCTTCGGGCTGTTTGCCGTGGTCAAGTACTACGGTTTCATCGGCCTTCTGAGCTATCTGCTGGGCTGGTGGTTCCTGTTTGTGGTCAACAGCTATTGGTACTTGCTGTGCCGCACATTTGTCAACAGGAACGTATATTTCTTCCTGGTTCCCTTGTTGGTGTATGCCGTGCTCATCTTCTTCGGCATCTTCGGTTCGCAGCCTTGGCTCTTCAACGCCAGTGTGTGGGTGGGCCGACTCTTTGTCACGTGCAGTCCGCTCATGTACGGACTCTTCTTTGCCGTGGTTACGCCGCTTTTCCTGCTGAACAGAAAGTTGCAGAAAGCCAGCATCTATGCCGAGATTTCCAAGGCGGAGAAAGTTGTCAAAGTGAAGTCACGCGAGATGCACGCCTTAGACAGATTTGGCGAAGTGGGCGAATACCTGAAGCTGGAAATTAAATCGACCATGCGCAATTCGGTCATCCGCAAGCAGTTCCTCACTGGCTTCTACTGCATGTTGCTGTTCTGCCTGCTGTTTGCCTTTACCGACGTTTACGACACTGTGCCCTTCATGCGCATTTACATCTGTGTCTATTGTTTCTCGTGCATTGGCGTGATGACCCTCACCGTAATCATGTGTGCCGAAGGCAACTATATCGACGGGCTGATGTCACGCAAGGAGAGCATTCTGTCACTGCTGAAAGCCAAGTATTACTTCAACTGTGCCCTGATGCTGGTGCCTCTGCTGATTTCCCTGTTCCCTATCGTCAAGGGCAAGATGACGGTCATCGACGCACTGGGCTGTATGTTCTTCACCAGCGGCATGGTCATGCCCTTCCTGTTTCAGCTTGCTGCCTACAACGACTCCACCATCAACCTGAACCAGCGTCTCACGAAAGGCGGACACAGCACGAAGGCTCAGATGCTTTTCTCCTCAGTAGCCCTCTTCCTGCCCATGCTCGTCATGTATGCCTTGGTGAGTTTCTGGGACGAGCAGACTGCATCCCTCACCATGATGGTGATTGGCATCGTCGGCACCGCACTGCATCCCCTCTGGCTTCGCAACATATACGGACGCTTCATGAAACGGCGACACGCCATCATGGACGGCTTTCGCAATAGCCGCTGACCGCTAACCGCATAACCTTACAACCATGTAACCGCAAAACCGCATAACCTAACAACCGCAAAACCGCAAAACTGAAAAACCTTTCAATGAACATTACCATCGAAAACCTGACCAAGCACTTCGGCGACAAGACAGCCCTCAGCATTGACCGCTACGAAATTCATAGCGGAGACATCATCGGTTTGCTGGGCAACAATGGTGCAGGGAAGACCACGCTGTTCCGCATTTTGCTCGACCTGCTCCACGCCGACAGCGGCTCGGCCACCATTCACGGAGAACTCAGCGACGGCACCTACGTCTCCTACAACACGGCTCGTACCGAAGAATGGAAACTCTACACCGGTGCCTTTGTCGATACGGGCTTCCTCATCGAATATCTAACACCCGAAGAATACTTCGGTTTCATCGCCAAAGTGAACAATATCCCCCCCACAACACTGGCTGAACGGCTGAAGTCCTTCGACAATTTCATGAACGGCGAAGTAGTGGGGCGCAACATACTCATTCGCAATCTCTCGATGGGCAACCAGCAGAAGGTGGGCATCATCGGTGCCATGCTCAGCCATCCACGGCTGCTGATTCTCGACGAACCTTTCAACTTTCTCGACCCCTCGTCGCAAATGGCGATGAAATACCTCTTGGAGTCGTACAACAAAGACACGGGAGCCACCATCATCGTCTCCAGCCACAACCTTGCCCACACTTTCGACATCTGCACCCGTGCCACACTGCTGGAGCACGGCCAGATTCTCATGGACTACGACAAGGACTACGCCTCGCTCACCAGTGACATCGAGAAATACTTCAAAGGCAACGCCTTCTGAACACTTTTTTCCTACCAATAGCAAAAGCGCATCCTATAGCCTCAAGAGCCTGTCAACAGGTGCTGTGAAGCCATTCCCGCTGCAGCCGCACTTCAGTGCCACAGCCGTTTCACCCCAATGAGACTGGAGTAGCACTGAAGTGAGCCTGCGGCGGGAGAACTTTCTGACTGCGGCGGGAGAACTCTCTGACTGAAGTGGGAGAACTCTCTGACTGCGGCGGGAGAACTGTGCCACCAAATCGGCAAAGTTTGCAAACTACAGCTGTCATTTAGTGGGAAAGAGCGGCTTATGGGTTAATAAAAGTTGTTTTGTGCTGTTTTTTCGGCGGAAAGTTTCGCGTGTGGATTTTATTTCGTACATTTGCAGAAATGTTGGATTCAGTTCCGTTCCTGCACACGCAGGAGAGGGACTATGTTTTGTGTATTGTGTCCGCATAACCAAACTACATATTTATAAATATAATCAACAACCAAAATCTTATGAAGATTTCTCGTATCGATCACCTGGGAATAGGTGTGGAGAGCATCGACGCAGTGCTCCCTTATTTCGAAGAGGTTCTTGGCCTCAAGTGCTATGCGATTGAAGAAGTGGCTGACCAGAAAGTGAAGACAGCTTTCCTGAAGGTTGGCGAAGTGAAACTGGAACTCCTTGAGCCGACGAGCCCAGAAAGTGCCGTTGCCAAATGGCTGGAGAAGGGCGGCAAGGGCGTTCACCACGTAGCTTTCGCCGTGGAAGACGGTGTGGCCGAAGCACTCGTGGAGGCTGAAGGCAAGGGCATCCGCCTCATCGACAAGCAGCCTCGTCCAGGTGCAGAACAGATGAACATCGCCTTCCTGCACCCCAAGACGACTGCCGGCATCCTGACAGAACTTTGTGAACCAATGAACAAATAATGTACAAATTACGATGTACGATGTACGAAGATTCTCTGTAGAGCAGAAAACCCCATCGTACATCGTGCATCGCTCATCGTAAATCAATATGTCAAAACAAACAGAAAGAATACAGGAGCTGATTGAGCTCCGACAGAAGGCACGCCTTGGCGGTGGTGAAAAGGCTATCGACAAGCAGCACGCCAAAGGTAAGTTCACGGCACGTGAGCGCATTGCCATGCTCTTGGACGAGGGCAGCTTCGAAGAGTTCGATATGTTCAAACTGCACAAGTGCCACAACTTCGGCATGGAGAAGAAGCAGTATCTGGGCGACGGTGTTGTAACAGGTTCTGGTACAATCAATGGTCGCCTTGTTTTTGTCTTTGCACAGGACTTCACGGTCAATGCCGGCTCGCTCTCCGAGACGCTGGCCGAGAAGATTTGCAAGGTGATGGACATGGCCATGAAGGTGGGTGCACCCGTCATTGGCCTGAACGACTCTGGTGGCGCACGCATCCAGGAGGGTATCAATGCACTGGCCGGCTACGCTGAAATCTTCCAGCGCAACATCATGGCGAGCGGTGTGATTCCGCAGATTTCGGGCATCTTCGGCCCATGCGCTGGTGGTGCCGTGTATTCACCGGCACTGACCGACTTCACACTGATGATGGAAAACACCTCATATATGTTCCTCACGGGTCCCGCTGTGGTGAAGACCGTGACGGGCGAGGACGTGGACCAGGAGAGCCTGGGCGGTGCCTCGATTCACAGCACAAAGTCGGGCGTCTGCCACTTCACTGCTGCCACCGAGGAAGAGGCTATGGCCATGATTCAGCAACTGCTCAGCTACATCCCGCAGAACAACCAGGAGGAGACTCCACGTGTGGACTGCACCGACCCCATTGACCGTCTGGAGGACTCACTGAACGACATCATCCCCGACAACCCCAATCAGGCTTACGACATGTACGAAGTTATCTCGGCCATTGTGGATAATGGCGAGTTCTTCGAGGTTCAGCCCAAGTATGCCCAGAACATCATTACGGGTTTCGCACGCTTCAACGGTCGCGCCGTGGGTGTGCTGGCCAACCAGCCCAACAAGTTTGCCGGTGTGCTCGACTGCAATGCCAGCCGCAAGGGTGCCCGCTTCGTGCGCTTCTGCGATGCCTTCAACATTCCGCTGGTCACACTCGTCGATGTGCCCGGATTCCTGCCCGGCACAGGCCAGGAGTACAACGCCGTCATCCTGCATGGAGCCAAGTTGCTCTATGCCTACGGCGAAGCCACTGTGCCCAAGGTGACTGTGACCCTGCGCAAGTCTTACGGCGGTAGCCACATCGTGATGTCCTGCAAGCAGCTGCGTGGCGACATCAACTACGCATGGCCTTCTGCCGAAATCGCAGTGATGGGTGCCAGCGGTGCAGCCGCAGTGCTCTATGCCAAGGAAGCCAAGAAGGTGAAGGAAGAAGGCGGCGACGCTGCTGCGTTCATCAAGGAGAAGGAAGACGAATATACAAAGCTCTTCGCCAATCCTTATCAGGCAGCCAAGTACGGCTACATTGACGACGTGATTGAACCGCGCAACACGCGCTTCCGCGTCATTCGCGCACTCGAACAGCTTGCAACCAAGACTTTAACTAATCCGGCTAAGAAGCACGGAAACATACCTTTGTAATCGTTTATGAAAAGAATACTTTCACTTGTATCCCTCCTTGCTTTGGCCACAGCGGGTGCATTGGCACAGGGGGCACATGACTTCAGAATTAACGAAGTCTTTGTGCTCGGTTGCCCCAAGTGCTGTCCGTCAGACATTGTGGATAGGCAGGAGTGCCAGAAGAAGCCGTCCTTCTATCTGGATGAATATGGCGAACCTGCCAGCTGGATTGAGATTGAAAACACTTCTTACACGACGCACGAGATAAGAAACTGTTTCATCGCCACCGACCGTGCCGTGCTCAACAAGGAACTGTCTGCACCGGAGCGCGAACAGCTCATGTCCATCATTCCGGCAGGAGACCCTCGCACACTCATCAGCGGCAAGCAGCGCATCACCTTCTTTGTGGGCAACCGCAACCGTGGCACGCTCCACACCACCTGCGCCGTGCAGTTGCAGGCGGGTCAGACGAACTGGATTGCCCTCTACGATGGTAACGCAGTTGACCTGCTCGACTCTATCACAGTTCCCGCCCTGGAGCCAGGCCAGACCTGGGCACGCCTCAGCGATGGCACATGGCAAGTGTGCAACGCAACGGAGGCCACACCCAACGGCCCCAACCAGGAGTATCACAACGATAAGATTCGTGAGTTCAAGGAGAAAGACCCCCACGGCTTTGCCATGACCCTCATGTGCATGGCTGTGGTATTTACTTGCCTCGCCATCCTGTTCCTCTTCTTCCAGGGCTTCGGCCTCATCATCGCCAAGATGGTGGGCAAGGTGGCCAAACCCGTTGTCAGTCCCGTAGTGGTGGCTGGCGAGCGTGTGGTGGAAGCAGCCAAGCAGGGTACGACCGAGACGAAGGGCATCCCGATGGAGACCTACACAGCCGTCATCGGTCTGGCACTGCACGAATACTTCGGCGGCACCCATGACATCGAGTCGGGCGTGCTGACCATCAGCCCAAGTCAACATTCATCGTGGGCAGACAAGAGCCATGAACTCCGTCAGACCCCTATTCACCACATTGCAGAGTAAAGAACCGACAAATCCCAAAGAATTTGTCAAATTGAAAATAGTCAAATTGTAAAATTAGTGATGAAAGAATATAACTATAAAATCAAAGGTCAGGATTTCAACGTGAAAATTGAGGGCGTTGAAGGTGACATCGCAAAGGTTGAGGTCAACGGCATTTCGTTTGAAGTGCAACTCGACAAGCCCGTGGCTCAGCCCAAACCCGTAGTGCGCGCAGTAGCCGCACCAGTGAAAACCGTAGAGGCTCCGAAGGCAGCCGTGGAAGCAGCTCAGCTGGCCGCCGGCGTAACTGCTGTGAAGGCTCCACTGCCAGGCACCATCAACGACATCAAGGTCGCAGTGGGACAGGCAGTCAAGAAGGGCGACACGCTGGTCGTGCTCGAAGCCATGAAGATGGAAAACAACATCGACTGCGAGCGTGACGGCAAGATTGTTTCAGTCAACGTGAACAAGGGTGATACAGTAATGGAGGGCAGTGTCCTCGTAACCATCGAGTAATATGAATGAGGTTTCAACAATGGATTTCGTAGCAACGAAGTTCTCCGACTTCTTGACCTATACGGGCTTTGCCAATGTGGAGTGGCCCAACCTTGTGATGATTGCCGTGGGTGCATTCTTCATCTGGCTGGCCATCAAGAAGGATTTTGAACCGCTGTTGCTCATCCCGATTGGTCTCGGCATCATTCTGGGAAACATTCCGTTCAAGGCTGCCGGCCTTGAAATAGGTCTCTACGAGGACAACTCTGTGCTCAACATCTTCTATCAAGGCGTGCGCCAAGGCTGGTATCCGCCTCTGGTCTTCCTCGGCATTGGTGCCATGACCGACTTCGGTGCTCTCATCGCCAACCCGAAGCTCATGCTCATCGGTGCAGCAGCCCAGTTCGGCATCTTCGGTGCCTATATGATAGCCCTCGCGATGGGCTTCGAGCCTAATCAGGCAGCGGGCATTGCCATCATCGGCGGTGCCGACGGACCTACAGCCATCTTCCTTTCCAGCAAACTCTCGCCCAACCTGATGGGAGCCATCGCCGTCTGCGCCTACAGCTACATGGCACTCGTGCCTGTGCTTCAGCCTATGGTGATGAAAGCCCTTACCACCAAGAAGCAACGCCTCATCAAGATGAAGCCCAGCCGCGAGGTGAGCCAGACGGAGAAGATGCTCTTCCCCATCGTGGGCCTGCTTATTACCACCTTCATCGTGCCCTCAGGTCTGCCGCTGCTCGGTATGCTCTTCTTCGGTAACTTGCTGAAGGAAAGCACCAAGACCACCCGCTTGGCCAAGACCGCAGGTTCGGCCCTGAACGACATCGTCGTGATGTTGCTCGGCCTCACTGTGGGTTGCTCCACACAGGCCAGCGAGTTCCTCACTATCGACACCATCAAGATTTTCGCGCTCGGAGCCTTTGCCTTCATCATTGCCACCGCCAGCGGCGTTTGCTTCGTTCACATCATGAACCTCTTCCTCCCGAAGGGCAGCAAAATCAATCCGCTCATCGGCAATGCCGGTGTCAGTGCCGTGCCAATGGCCGCCCGCATCTCCAACCAGGAGGGACTGAAGGCCGACCCCCACAACTATCTGCTCATGCACGCCATGGGTCCCAACGTAGCCGGTGTGATTGGCTCTGCCGTAGCCGCCGGTGTCCTCCTCGGCTTCCTCAGCTAATCAACAGCCTACACATTATTTTTATAGATGAATCGGCATCGCCCTCAACCGTGGAGCGATGCCGATTCGTTTTTGTTCAATCGCAATAGTTATTTGACTTTAACGATTTAGATATTTAAAAATAAACATTGTTATATCATTGATAGTAAACATCCCATCATTATCCATGTCTATATAGGGAGTGTCGCCAAATATTAAGAAACTTTATAACTATTTGAATTGTAATATGATAGATTTTTTTTTGTACCTTTGCAAGGGATAATAAAAATCCCCCCAGTCACCGTGGAAAAGTGAAAAATTGGGGGAATCACAAATGTGATAACGCAACTGTGCATAGTCCACCAGATACGCAACTCCGTGAAGTACGTCGCCAGCAAGAACCAGAAGACGTTCCTGGCCGACTTGAAGTTGGTTTATGCAGCGCAGACCAAGGAAAAGGCAGAGACGGAACTCGAAAACTTGGA